>NZ_BAABCS010000031.1:0-108435 GCF_039539165.1 Flavobacterium chungnamense | reverse complement strand
AGCAAAAGTTTAGTTAAAATATTAAAATTCAACACTTTAAATATACTAACTTTTGCTTTTTTACCCAAATATTTTTACACTTTTATATCGAACTCACGTTAAATAATGAGATGAGTATCGTTATGGTTATTCTAACCGATGGAATGGAAAATGCCAGCCGTGAATTTACCTACCATCAAATTGCCAAAACTATTGCCGAACTTGAAGCTACTGAAAAATGGAATTTTACGTTTTTAGGTGCTGATATTGATGCGATTCATACCTCAAAAATGTTAAACATCCGTTCAGAAAATGTGGTATCCTTTAAGAAATTAGATATGAATTATATGATGGACGACATCAGTGAAGGTATGAGACAATATTCTCAAAGTAAATCAGAGGGTGTTACTAAAAAAGACTTCTTAGATTTTATTAAAAACAAAGACAGAAGATAACATAAAGCTATTGATATGAAAAATTACACGTTTAATAAAGAACAAGGAAACTGGTACATAGATTTACCGAATTGGACTGGAACAAAAGGTGAATTACAAATGGTAGCAGGAGCAGATACCCTATTAGACCAATTGTCAAATAATGGTACAACTGTAAATGTAACCTTATCAACTGACAAAGCATTTAGCACTCCAGGATTTCAAACCCTTAAGCGAATTGTTAAAACACCACCAAACGGTTGTATTTATCATTTAGGCTTTACTCCTGTTTGGTTGTGTAACGTAACTAAATTTGTATTTGATGGTTTGTTCCCAAGACAAATACATTTTAAAGTAGTTTACTAAAAATAATAGACTAATTATTATAAAGAAATTACCAAAAAAAGTTTAATTTAGTTTTATGAATGTACACTTATTACGATCACCCGAATTAAAAATAGAAACCTATAGGAATGTGCTGCATTTATTGCAGCAATTCCAAGGTCCTATGCACTTTATGGCTTGCGAAGAAGACTTTTCAGAATTTAACAATGAGGCCGAAGAAATAACATGGCTACGCAAAAAAGATTTTGAGACATCAACAGTAATGGATAATGAATCTAGAAAATCTTCTTCTACTTATTATTCGTTAAGTGGACCCAAAATATCATTCCCTTACATCGAGAGAAAGAAAACTTGGGAGCAATTGTTTGCTGAATGTGATAACTATAGAAAATCAAAAGCGTTGCCTGATGAGGATATAGTGGTGTTGCTAACAGATTTAGGGAATGAACTCAATTGGTTTGGTGGGGTTGCTCCTTCTATGAAAAACTACTTTATCCAAACATCCAACTGGGAACATTTTTTTGGAAACTCTATTGATATCCGTTTTCCAATTGCCTATGAAATCATCATATGGGTGATGCGTTATTATATGTTTCCTGATAGAGAAGAAACGCTAAAAGGGGTTCATAAAAAATCGATTGGTTGCATCATGGATTTTTGTAAAGATAAATCTCAAATCATCTTAAAGATGCGAACCGCTGATGTATGTGAAAGTTGCATGAATAAATTTATTGTACGAGACATTCCTACGTTATATTCCAGACAATTTTTCGATATTTTAGATGGAATTCGAAACAGCATGACTTTTAGAGGACGTGCAACTTTATTGCAACAACCTAGCAGAATGGAAATTAGAGGTCATACTAAAAAAATATTTTTTACAGATTTAGGTGGATTAGAATTGGCATTAAACCCAAAGGAAAAAGCCATATATTTCTTGTTTCTTAACTTTGAAGAAGGAATAAGAATATCGCATTTGTCTGATTATAGGAACGACTTAGAACAACTTTACCGTCAATTTAGTAATCTATCTGAAAGAGAACTTATTGACAGAGCCATTGACGTATTGATAAATCCTTTAGAAAATGATATTAATGTAGTGCTTTCTAGAATCAATAGAAAAATCAAAAATGCCGTTGGTGATTCTTTATATGATTTCTATTGCATTAAAGGAGAACGAGGCGAAAAGAAAAGTATAAAGTTGAACAGGGAATTAATTATGTACACCTAATTATATAATTGTATAAAAGTTGATATGCTTTACCTATACCTTTGATATACCTTTGATATACCTTTGATATGCCTTTGATATGCCTTTGATATGCCTTTGATATGCTTTTGATATGCTTTTGATATGCTTTTGATATGCTTTTAAATAAACTAATAAAGTATGCACTTGTTTTGCATAAAAACTATTTATTTTTGCTAAAAAATTAAAAAAAACCGTTATGATAAATAAAATAGGCATTGAAAACTTTAGAGTATTTAAAGACTATACAGAATTTGAATTAAGACCTCTTACCTTACTTACAGGACCTAACAATGCCGGAAAAAGTTCTTTAACGAAGTTACTATTATTATTTAACGAAGGGAAAAACAAACTGAATTTCAATACTAACATTCATAATTTAAAAAGTTATAATGATATAATAAATAGAGATAATCATAAAGAAGGTAACAATAAGTTAAAAATAAATACATTTATAAAAAATGATTTATTTGGTGATGTTTACTCAATTGAATATTCTTATTCATACGGAAATTTACAAGAAATTTCAATAAAAAATAATGACATTTTATTACTGAAATTTGACATTTATGAACCTGAGGAAGAATGGGAAAATGAAAATTGTTTTGGATTTGAATTTGAATTTAATATTAATTATTTAATTGATTTGATTCTTGCAGAAGAAATAAATCTTCCTGATTATAATGTAAGTAAATTTGAAGATGATTATCTTTTATACAACATCAAAGATGAAAATCTAAACATTGATAGAACATTTGAATTTAAAGATAAGTTATTAAAAATACAAGATAAAGCATTTAAGCGTATCAAATTTCAATTTGATGTACATAATGAACACGACAAAATAAGAGAATTTAAAAAATATATTAAGCAAATAAATGAGGAAGTAAAAAAATATATAAAAGAAGAAATAGAAAAAATAACAAAATCAAATTATATTATAATCGAAGAAAATATTTTGGGAAATTATATTTTTAATGATGAAATTATTTATAAAAATAAGTTAATAGATTATATAGCTGAAATAGAACCTTCTGATTTTAGTCCACTTCATTATGTTTCTCCAGCACGAGGGATTCAGGAAAGAATAATAAATACTAATAATAATTCTGAGATTTCGAAAACTTCAAAATTTTATATTGAAAAAACAAAAGAATATGAAGATTTTGAATATTTAGAAAAATATTTTAGAGATGTAGAGAAAATATTTGAATTACCTGGTAAAATTAAAGTAGATTCAATTATTGAAAAAGATAACACCTTACTTGAGTTAAAGATAAATGATAAAAGTATGGCTGAATATGGCTTTGGATATTCCCAATTAGTACCTATATTATTGAAAATATATAATTGTACTTTAAACCCAAATAATGATTCTGAAACTGGATATTTTCCGATAATTATAATTGAAGAGCCTGAAGCTAATTTACATCCAAAACTGCAATCAAAATTAGCTGATTTTTTTGTACTAACTGTAAATAAATTCAAGAGTTTTAGATTTATTATTGAAACGCACAGTGAATATTTTATTAGAAAATTACAATACTTGACTGCTCTTAACGAAAGTTCTAATAATGAAGATTTAGAAAAAAGTATAAGTCCTGATAAGTCTATAATATATTATTTTAATGAAGAACGATTGGATGAAAAGGGAAACCGATTAAACATAAATGAAAAAAAAGTTAAAGAGATTAAAATAAAGAAGAACGGTAATCTATCAAGTAGGTTTGGTGAAGGTTTTTTTGATGAGTCAGTACAATTGCAATTTAAATTACTTGAAAAATTAAAATCATTAGAAATTACAAAGACTCAACAAAATTAAATATGAAGTTATTTTTTGATATACCCTTTTTAAGAAAAATAGATAATGATCTAAAACAAGCAGAAAAAACTAATAGTCTCTGTATTATAGACAATATTTTATCTAATTATGATCATTTAGATATATATATTGAAGAAGATTCAAGTATTAAAGATGAACTAGAAACATTAGGTTTTGATGATGATGATAGTTCTATATTTGATTTAGGAGGATTAAGTTTGCCAGGTAAAATTCATAAAAAAATAAGTTCATTTAACAGCAATTGGGTAGATTCTATAGAAAATGAACTAAATAATCTAAATGAAATTGATCAAGTGCTTGTTTTTACATATGAAAAAAGAAATTTTCAAGAATTAGAAAAAAAAGGTATATTATGCTTCAATTATTCTAATTATGTAAAAGAGATTCAGGCTATAATTGATATTTGTCATATTAAAATTGATTTAAGTTACGAATTAAAAAATATTAAAATTGGTGAATATCCAAAGACCATTGGAAATTTATGGAATCCAATTAAAGATATTGTAAATAAATTAACTTTTAATAAAATTGTTATCAACGATAAATATATTTTGGTAAACAACTACAACCAAAAAATTGAAAAAAATTTAGGTCTTTTTTTAAATCAAATTTTATTTTCTAGAAAAAATATAACAATTGATATTTATACATCTAACTTTATACAAAGAAAAAAAAATGAATCAAAACCATCTATTACAGAAATTTTAAAAGATGTTGAAGAAAAATGGAACCTTTTAAACAGTAAAAT
The DNA here is from genome assembly GCF_039539165.1 of Flavobacterium chungnamense. NCBI lineage: Bacteria > Pseudomonadati > Bacteroidota > Flavobacteriia > Flavobacteriales > Flavobacteriaceae > Flavobacterium > Flavobacterium chungnamense. The sequence goes on along the minus strand of NZ_BAABCS010000031.1, from coordinate 103,837 downwards.
AAGTGATAATAAAATAGGAATAATTTCAAATTTAGAAGAAAAAGAAGAAAAAGAAGAAAAAATATATTTGAAAAAAATGGATTTTCATGATAGAATTATGTATTTTAATTATTTAGTTATTGATTCAACAAAGGGTTTTAATTTAATGCCTCATATCCCCTCAAATAGCCAAATAATATTTGAAACTATTTTTAATAAATATACCTATGATAGAATTATTAATCACAATAATTTAATCATTGAACAAAATAAATTTATTATAAAAGAACACAAAAAAAATAAAGGAAAAGAACCTTTTTTATTCTTTCCAAAAGAAGGCCCTAATAATTGGATTTCAAAAATTAAATCAACTTCAGAAAAATGAAAATAAAGTGATTTTAATTATTTATATGTAATTAATTTATCTATGCACTTATTGCGCATACTTCCGTAGTTCCTTTGCATCAGAAATCAAAAACAGATGCTTATGGAAACTGCTATTTCAATTTTAGATCACTTACAATTTGATTGCCCAACAACTGAACAAAAAGATGTTTTATGGGCAATGAGTGAGTTTGTTAAAGAAACCAACACAGATGATTTTCTTATCTTATGTGGTTCGGCAGGTACTGGTAAAACATCCATTACTACCGCTCTAATTGGGCATCTTAATGCTAATCATATCGGTTATACCATAGCAGCACCTACTGGAAGAGCTGCAAGGATAATAGGTAGAAAAGCACAAACTATTAGTAATACTATTCATTCTATGATATATATTCCAGAAACGAACTCAAAAACAGGAGAAATTGTATGGAAATTAAAATCTAATGATGAGAAAGAATATTGCATTTATATTATTGATGAGGCTTCGATGATTGCTTCTAAAGCTAGTAATGAAGTAGGAAGTCTGTTTAGTAGTGATCATTCGTTATTAGATGGTTTGATTCATTATGTTAAAAGAAGTAATAGTAAAAATAAAATCATATTTCTTGGTGATACCAATCAATTAGCTCCAATTCATGAACAAGATTCCAAAGCGCTTGATGCTAATTATTTATCTGAAAAATATAAACTTAAAGGTAAGTCTTATAAGTTAACACAAGTAAAAAGACAGGAAGATGGGAGCTGTATTTTAAAAAATGCTACTTTAACTAGGGATGCTATAGACGCAAACATTACTTCGGTACCCTTAGAGGGATTTTCGAAAGTATCTAAAAATTATGCTGCCACTACGTTTGCAAAAGAATATGAACAAAATGGATTTGAAAATATTATTTCTATTGGTGCTACTCATCCAATGAATAAATTATTCAACACTATGGTAAGAGAACGATTGTATAAAAATAGTTCTCAAATTATTGAAAAGAATGAATTATTGTATATCTCTACCACATGGAAAAGAAATGGAGAACAATTATACAATGGTGACCATGTAGTAGTGGAAGAAGTTAATATGAATTGTGTGGAACTAGTTTCAGGATTGCATTTTGTACCAATAAAGTTGAACTATAAAACAGGAGAAAATGAGGAAAAAATCATTGAAGATTATCTCATTTTAGAGAGTGTCACCAACATTGACGGATTGACTAAAGAACAAGAAAACAGGCTACGTCACGAACGTAGAAACAAAAATAATAAATATAGAGATAGTGGTTTTCCTTCTGACGACCGATATGTTGGAGCTATTAGAGCTTGTTATGGATACTCCATTACTTGCAACAAAGCTCAGGGAGGAGAATGGAATAGAGTATATTTAAACAGTTATCATATTCCTACTATGAAGTTTCAATATACGGCTATTACAAGAGCTAAATCGGATGTAATATTATATTAACCAATAAATTTTAAAACAAATGACAGCAGAAAAACAGCAGATTCATAACCTAATTATTTTAGATGAGAGTGGTTCAATGGAGTCTATAAAGCCAATGATTATTAGTGGATTTAATGAATTGGTACAATCAATAAAAGGAATTCAACAAGAGTTTCCAGAGCAAGAGCATTTTATTTCTATTGTTTCTTTTAATGGGTTTGGTTCTAAAATCTTGCATTTTATGGATCCTGTGAGTAAACTTACCGAAATAGATGCTGCTAACTATAAACCGAATTCTATGACTCCATTATTTGACGCAATAGGATTTAGTTTGTCAAAATTAAAACAAGCATTGGAAACACAAACCAACTACAATGTTTTGGTTACTATCCTTACAGATGGTGAAGAAAATGCTTCTAAAGAATATACAGGAAGTACTATAAAAAACATGATTGATACTTTGAGTGAGGGTAATTGGACGTTTACGTATATTGGTACAGACCATGATATTGAAAAAATGGCTGCCAATTTATCTATAAAAAACTCTATGAGCTTTGAAAAAAATGAATCGGGAATCAGTTCAATGTTTGAGAGGGAATATGAAAGTAGAAGAAGGTATAGTGTTAATGTTAATGCAAAAAGAAATTATAAAGAAAATTATTTTAATGAGGAAGAAGCATCAGAAAAGACACTTACTGATAAAAAACCAGAATTGACAAAGAAGCGAAGTTTTTGGGATGTACTATTTGGGAAATCCAAAAAGGAATAAAACTCTTATGATTAAAAATAACTTGAGTGTCTTATTTTAAAAGTAATAAATTTTTCACAGCAATACAATATGCCTTATATCTTTATTTTATTTTTAGGAGGTCAACAAAAAATTGGCAATTTGGTTAAGGGATATATGATTGTTCTTGGAGTTGTTCTTGTTTGTACTACTATGGATTATATACTTGTTGGATTAAAATATATAGCTCTAGCTATGGTTATTTTATCGTCTTTATTAGTAATGCTTTATGTTTTGAGTGTGCGTTATCAACAAAATAATTATTTAGGTAGGATATCATCCAATATAATATACTTTATTTTAAATACCAAAGTTACCAGAGCAAAAGACCTGTTGAGAAACAATAGCCAACATAGCGCCGTTTGTGATGAAATTATGGCTTTATTTAAAGCTGTAAGACCCAATGACGCAAAATTTACTTATACTAGAGAATTGGAACGAATTCGATGCTTGTTGCAACAATTCAAATTGGATTTTGATGAAGTAGATGAGGTTTTAACCTCATTTAAAAATTGGTTTTCTGAAGTTGAAGCATACTATATAGAGTCCTATTCCAAAGAACAGGATGTTTCTGAACTGATTGATTCAGTATATTACAATTTAAATTAAAGAAAAATCAAACTTAAACAGCTTTATTTATTATATATTCTTCAGAAAAATATTTTGTATTATTGTAATTCAATAAATTTAAACTTTCTACGCACTTAAAATGCATAGTTGAAATATAGTTTTGCTGCCAATATGAAAAAAATAGCATTTAGTAATTTTAGACGTTTTCAAGATTTTCCTCTTTTAGAATTAGGAAAAATATCTGTTATAGTAGGAAGAAATAATTCTGGAAAATCAACTATGGTGAAAGCTTTTTTGTTGTTTTTAGATTACTTGCAAAATCAACAATATAATGAGTTTTCTTTTTCAAATAAATCTTTAGAAGATGCTAATATTGTGACATTTGGAAGGGCTATTAAAAGCGGTTCATCTAAAGAACAAATTTCTTTTCAGATGCAAATAGATGATTATTTATTTACAACCAGCATTTATGGAAATAGTGATGATACAAATGCAAATGTTTCAAATTTATTGATTGAAGATTTCAAGAGTAAATTGAAAATTGAAATAAATTATTTTGAAAATTATTTAAATGTTGTAAAGTACAATTCGGAAATTGTTGAGAAATTCGATTCATTAAATGATCTAATCAAGGAAATGAACGAATTGGAGAAGGAAATCAAGAGCAAGGATTTTAATAATAAATCTTTAAGTGGGATTCGATTTCTTGATCGTTATAATTTTTTGCGTGATAAATTAAATAAGTTAAGCGATAATGTTGTTGAAGATTATCAAGAAAATGAAACTGATGAAGTTTTCAATATTTCTTATCCTTTGTTGTTCAGTGAATATATAAACGCAGATTCAAGAGTTGAAGAGTTTATAAATGATTTAATTTATCTTAATGAAATTGAATTAAAAAAAATAAAAGAGTTACGAAATGATTATGCTCATAACAAAATTTCTGATGAATCATTTGAAAAAATAGTTTCTGATTCGTTAGATAAAAATATGATAATTCGACAAGGTGAAAAATCAAATCTTGAATTGCTTGAAGAAAAAATACAAGTATTAGTTGATTTTGATAATTATAAAAATGAATTAAAAAGTTCTATCAGTAATGCAATTAAATCAATCACTAATACTAAAGTCTATTATTTGGGTGCCAATCCAAGTAAGCAGTCTGCATTATTTTCCTTAAGAGACAAACAAAATAATTTAGCTCAAGCAATTCATGATTTTAAACAATCTAAAATTCTAAAAGGAGAAAAAGAATATGAATTTGTAAAATATTGGATGAATGAATTTGAAGTTGGAGTAGACTTTGATATTGAGTTTTATGCAGGAGAAGCTTACGAATTTTATGTTATCGACAAAGAGGGATTAAAAGCTCATTTAGCCGATAAAGGAATGGGATCATTACAAGCTATGATGATTATTCTTCGTGTGGCTACCCTTTTAAGAAAGCACAAAAAAAATTTGAATTATATTACGGTTGTTGTTGAAGAACCTGAACTCAATTTACATCCCGCATTACAAGGCGAATTAGCAAAGTTTTTTCATGATGTAAATAAAGAATATGGTATAGAATTTATTATAGAAACGCACTCTGAATATTTAATTAGAAAATCTCAGAATATTTTAGTTAAAGAGGAATATACTAACGATGAAGGGTTAAATCCTCATCCTTTTAAGTTGTATTATTTTGATGTTGACAACGGACCTTATGAAATGAAATATCAAGAAAACGGGAAATTTGATAGAAAATTTGGAAAAGGTTTTTTCGATTATTCTGATGAACTTGAAGTTGAAACCTATAAGTTGAACTTAAAAAAGAATAAATAATGGCATATCAAAGAGCTTATTGTTTTTCTAATGAGTTTAACCAGTTGTTGGTAAACAATTCAAATGATATATTAGAGAAAATTTTGAATGATTTTTGCGATGTTTATTTAGACCTAGACGAAGAAGAAATTCTAAATTTAATCGAAGAAAATCCAATTTTTAAAAGTTTTAGCAAAAGAGAAATTGGCAGTGTTATTCCGGCCAAAGTAGATTTGGATAATATTAAAAACAACGATTTTATACCGTATTTGAATGATATATTAGTTTTAAATGAAAATTTTAAAACTGATGAAATTAGAGCTGATTATGGAATTTTGGCCATAAAACCAGATGAAATTGAATATCTCGAAAGTCTTGATTTTCATTTTGGTTATAGTTTTCAAAAAGACGAAAAAAACGATTTTGATTCTTGGGAAGATGTTTTTAATTTAAAAACTCTCGAGCCTATAAACTCTGCTATTGTTATTGATAATTATTTATGGAAAAATTTAGATGATTTTCATAATGAAAACCTTGAAAATTTGTACCCAATATTTGAAAATCTAATTTCAAAAAAATTAAAAATTCCTTTTCATTTGTCTATCGTTACATCAAATAATAAAAGTTTGCTGAGCAAAAAATTTATAGAGAAGTTAAACAAAATTGTAAAGAATCTTAAAGCTAAAACAGGAGTAGATGTAGAAATTTCATTATCTACGCATACTGATACTGTAAAAGATGACCTGCATGAAAGAGTTATTATTACTAATTTTCATTACATATACAGTGATAAAGGATTTAATGTGTTTAAAGACAAAAAAATCATTCTGTCTACGAAAGGCGACAGAAATTGGGTGTATAAAGATGTAAAAAAATATTATGGACAAATAAGAAAGCATCAACATTTTCAAAATATTCAATTAGTTAAAAAGAGAATCATAGAAAATCAGAAAATAGATAGTGATGTCATTTTTAATATTGGAAATACAAATAATCCATTATTAAACTAACTACGCACCAAATCCACACACATAAACCATACCTTTGACAAACAAATTAAAAACAACGATGAACGAACAAATCAATAGTACTAAAGTAGATATAGGATTCATTTGGCAAATAACCGATGATGTATTGCGTGATACCTTTAGAAAAAATGAAATAGGTGATGTTGTCCTTCCTTTTGTGGTTATCCGTCGTTTGGATTGTATTTTAGACGGAGTAAATGAAAATGTTCGAGAAACTTATAACAACTTTAAAGATAAAGTAGCAGAAGATAAATTAGATCCTATTCTTCGCAAAGCGGCAGGAGGATTGAAATTTTATAATACTTCTCGTCATACACTTCATTCGTTGAAAGACGATGCGCGTAACATAGAAATCAATTTCAACAACTATTTAAACGGATTTAATCAAGAGGTTCGTGATATTTTAGAGAACTTTCAGTTTGATAAAATCGTAGCGCGTTTGATTAAAAACAAGTTGTTGTATGAAATGATTGATGCAATATGCAAAATCGACTTGCATACTGATAAAATCGATAACCATGGTATGGGTTATGTTTTTGAGGAACTGATTCGTATTTCTAACGAACAATCAAACGAAACAGCTGGAGAGCATTTTACACCACGAGATGTAATTGGTTTAATGAATGCAATTTTATTTGTAAATGAAAAACAAGAGTTATCCCAACCAGGTATTATACGTACCATTTTTGACCCAGCCTGTGGAACGGGTGGTATGGTGAATTTGGGTAAAAATTATATTTTAGATACCTTACTTAAAGATTCTAAGAACAAACCTACTATTCAAACTTATGGACAAGAGTTAAACGAGCAATCGTATGCTATTGCGAAATCAGAAGCCTTGATTACTGGGGAAGAAGCTAACAATATTAAACACGGTAACTCTTTTTCTGAAGATCAGTTTCAAGGGAAGCATTTTCATTACATGATGGCCAATCCGCCTTATGGGGTAACTTGGAAAAAAGACCAGAAGTTTATTGAAAATGAATCGTTAAACCCTGCTGGGCGTTTTTATGCCGGATTGCCTCGAACTTCTGACGGACAATTACTGTTTTTACAACACATGCTTTCTAAAATGGAGCGTGAAGGTAGCCGCATTGGTGTAGTAACTAATGGTTCGCCCTTATTTACTGGTGATGCTGGCTCTGGCGAAAGCGACATTCGTAAATGGATTATAGAAAATGATTGGTTAGAGTGTATTGTGGCTTTACCTAAAGACATGTTTTATAATACGGGTATCAATACCTACATTTGGTTTTTAACCAACAAAAAAGAAAAGCAACGCAAAGGAAAAGTACAGTTGATTAATGCGGTTGATTATTGCCGTAGCAATAAAAAAAGTTTAGGTAACAAGCGTAATGAAATTACTGCAGAACACATTTCAGATATTTTGAAATTGTACACCGATTTTAAACCTACGCAACATTCTAAGATTTTTGATAACGAGCATTTTGGTTATTTCCAATTAACAGTGGAGCAACCGGTGTATGATGAAAAAGGAAAAAAGGTATTGGATAAAAACAAGAACCCTAAAGCCGACAGTAAAAAACGCGACAAAGAAAACGTGCCGTTAACTGCTGATATTGAAAAATACTTTGAAACCGAAGTACTTCCGCATGTACCAGATGCTTGGATTGATTTTGACAAAACCCGTATTGGGTATGAAATCAACTTTACTAAATATTTTTACGAATACAAAGGATTACGACCTGCTACTGAAGTGAAAACAGAAATTGTAAGCTTAGAAACAGAAATTACTTCTTTGTTAACTGAATTATTGAACTAATGAAAAGATACGATAGTTATAAAGATTGTGGTATTGGATATATTGGACAGATACCTATACAATGGAATTCATCAAAATTAAAATATTTTGTTAATGTTATTACAGGAAATACTCCTTCAACAATTGTAGACGATTATTTTTCAGATGAATATGGTATTCCTTGGGTTAAACCGAGTGATTTAAATGAGTTTAATAAAATTACATCTTCTAAACAATATTTAACTGAAAAAGGATTATCACAATCTAGATTAGTTAGAAAAGGTTCGATTCTTATTGGTGGTATTGGAGATATAGGGAAATTAGGAGTTGCTGGTTGTGATATTACAACCAATCAGCAAATTCATTCAGTTGAAGGTGATATAAAAAAGGTTGATGATGAATTTTTGAAATATTTACTTTATTTTTCAATTGAAGAGTTACAAAAAAACGCATCATGTGTCGTTCTGTCTATTCTTACTAAAACTAAGCTTTTAGATTTAGAAGTTGTTTTACCATCTTTAGAAGAACAAACTCAAATAGCTGCATTTTTAGATTACAAAACCAATTTGATTGATGCCACAATCGAAAAGAAAAAGCGTTTAATTGAGTTATTAAAAGAAAAACGCCAAGCCGTTATTAACGAAGCGGTTACTAAAGGCTTAAACCCAAACGCCCCCATGAAAGATAGTGGAGTGGAATGGTTGGGGGAAATTCCGGAACATTGGGAGGTTGTAAGACTTAAACAAATAGCTAATGCTTTTGGAAGAATTGGTTATCGTGGTTATACAACTGAAGATATTGTAGGCGAAGATGAAGGAGCAATAACTATTAGTCCTTCAAATATGAAAGGAAATTATATGACTTTTGAAAGTTGTACTTATATTAGTTGGGATAAATATGAAGAGTCTCCAGAAATAAAAATTTATAATGATGATATTTTAATGGTTAAAACAGGTTCAACTTATGGAAAAGTTGGTATTGTTAAAGATTTAAATAAAAAAGCAACAATAAACCCTCAATTACTGGTTCTTAAAGATGTAAAAATTAATTCCGATTATTTATATAATTTATTAAGAACAAATTATATTCAATATCAGGTTGAAACAAATGTCATTGGAAGTACAATACCAACTATTTCGCAAACAAAAATTTTAAATTTTTCATTGCCTTTACCTCCAAATGATGAAATTGAAGAAATTATGAATTATATTCAAAATCAAATAAATATTATTGATAAAACAATTAAATTGATTGAAAACCAAATTAAAAACGTTCAAACCTACCGGCAATCGTTAATATCAGAAGCGGTAACGGGTAAAATAGATGTTAGAGATTGGCAAATAAATTAAAGATATATTATGGTCTCTAAATTAAATCCGCAAGATAATGCAAAATTTACTAGTAGTACTATAGAGTATTTTACTTGGGATGAATTCAAAGTCTATTTTGAACTTAACAAAGCTGAAGTTATAAAAAACCCTAATACCGGTAAACTATTCGTAGCAGCTGGTAAACACCGATGGAAATGCCAACAAGATATTAACTTTGACCTGCCTATGCGATTTAAAGTAATTAATGAAGATTATGATAATGCTTGTTTAGTTAATGTTAAATAGTTAATGTCATTAGAGAGATAAAAGAGTAAAAAGATTTGAGAGATTAGGAAAAAACTAAAAAATTAATATAATGGGAAAATGCATTATTAAAGATAACGGATATGTTGTTAAAGAGTTATATGATTTAACATCTGCTGTCTTAGTTGATGGTTCAATAAATTATGCTCCAAATCCTGAAAGGCTTAAAAATTATCGATTACTATCAAATGATGTTGATTTTTATTGGGGAACTCAAGGTTTTAAAGAAGTCACTCTATTGATATCTTACAAAGGCACAGAATTAGTTAGATATGAAAACCCAAATTTCCAATTAGTAATCGATTATTTAAATAAGTTTGACAGTTTATCTAAAAAAGAAATAGAAGCACTTATAGTTGAATCTCAGGAAAAAGAAAAAAATGAATTAGAAATTGCAATAGAAGAACTTAAGGCAGAAAAATCTACTTTAGAGGAACAAATCAAAATTTACAAAGCAATACAAACTAAAAAAGAAGAAATCAAAGCGCTTCTGGAAAAATTAAGCTAATAATATGGCACAAGGCACAAGAGAAATTCATTTAGAAGAACACATTGTTAAATATTTGGTGGAGTATGGTGGTTATCACGAAGTTTCTGCCAGTGCTTATGATAAAGAATTGTGCCTCATTCCTAGTGAGGCTATTGCCTTTATACAAGAAACCCAACCAGAGAAATATAACCTATTAAAGTTAGAACAATATGGCAATAAAGTAGATGAAAAAATTGTAGCCAATATTTCCAAAACCTACAAAGACAGTAAAGACAAAACCTTAGATTTATTACGAAACAAAGTCAAAGATAGAGGTGTACAATTTGATATGGTGTATTTTCAACCTGCTAATGATAAATCGCCAGAACATCAGGAATGGTATAAAAAAAATCGGTTGGCTGTTGTGCGTCAGTTAAAGTATTCTACTAAAAACAACAATTCTATTGATTTGGTTTTGTTTGTAAATGGTATTCCTGCAGTTACCTTAGAACTTAAAAACGAGTTAACAGGTCAAAACCATCACAATGCCATCAAACAATACATTCAAGATAGAGATCCTAAAGGAGAACCGTTTTTAGAATTCAAGCGTTGTTTGGTTCATTTTGCTGTAGGAACAGAAAAAGTATTCATGACTACAGAATTAAAAGGAAAAGGAACTTTCTTTTTACCTTTCAATCAAGGTTTAGATAACTTTAATCCAGATGGTTTTGCTACATCCTATTTATGGGAAGATGTGTTAAAAAAAGATTCCCTTTTAGATTTGCTTCAAAATTACATCAACATTCAAACTGATGTAGAAAAAGAATACGATGCCACTTCAAAATCATTAAAAGAAAAGAAATCTACTAAGTTGTTGTTTCCTCGTTTTCATCAACGAAGAGCTGTTCAACGATTATTATATGCTGTGAAGGAAGAAGGAGTTGGGAAAAACTATTTAGTACAACATTCGGCAGGTTCAGGTAAATCCAATACTATTACTTGGTTGGCCTATAGATTGGCAGGATTTTATCAAAATGAAAACGATGATAAAGCCTTGTATGATTCTGTAATAGTGGTTAATGACCGTAGAGTATTAGACAAACAAATACAAAACAACATACGTCAGTTAGATAATACGCCAGGATTAGTAGCATACATTGATGAAAACAAAACCGCTCAAGACCTTAAAAAAGCGATTGAAGAAGGAAAGCGTATTATTATTACAACTATTCAAAAATTCCCAGTAATTTCTGAAACCATAGCCAGTATGCCAGAGCGAAAATATGCGGTTATTATAGATGAAGCACATAGTTCGCAATCAGGTGAATCAGCTAGACATTTAAAGAAATCGCTTTCACTTGAAGAAGCTGAAAAGGAAGATATATCTGAAGATTTAGATGATATTATTGCTGAGGAAATTAAACGAAAAGGAAAGCAACCCAATATTTCTTTTTTTGCTTTTACGGCTACTCCAAAACCAAAAACAGAAGAATTATTTGGTCGTTTAATCGATGGAAGAATTAAAGCATTTGATACTTATACTATGGAACAAGCCATAAAGGAAGGTTTCATTAGAGATGTATTAAAAAATTATATGTCGTTTAAGCGCTATTATAAAATCATTAAGCGTACCGAAATAAAAGATAAAGAATACGAAAAGAAAAAAACGGTTCGTTTATTAGGTTCTTATGTAGACTTACAAGACCATGCGATTGAACGTAAAGCCCGAATTATGATTGAGCATTTTGTTAGTCAAACTCAAAATGAAATTCAAGGGAAAGCACGTGCTATGGTAGTAACTAAATCACGTTTACACGCAGTACGATTCAAACGAAAGTTTGATGAAATTATGCAAGAAATGAAATTGCCTTATGGTGCTTTAGTTGCTTTCTCTGGAACGGTTAAAGATAGCGAAACCAACGAGGAATATACAGAAACAAGTATGAATCAGCTACAAGGAAAAATTTCTATTCCTGAAGCATTGAAATTACCACAATTTAGAATATTGATTGTGGCTAATAAGTTCCAAACCGGTTTTGATGAACCTATGTTGCATACAATGTTTGTGGATAAGAAATTAGGAGGAGCATCTACTGTACAAACCTTAAGTCGTTTAAACAGAACCATGCGAGGAAAAGAAAGCACAATGGTGCTTGATTTTGTAAATGACCCTGAATTAGTACAAAAAGATTTTCAGTATTATTACGGAGAGAACTTTATGGAAGAAGACAATCAAACCGACCCTAATAGTTTATATACTGTTCAGAATAAAATAGATAGTTTTAATGTGTTTTATCAGAATGAAGTTGAAGCTTTTGCAGATATTTTCTTTAGAAAAGGGAATAATTATGAAAAATTAAACCCAATTTTAAAAGCAGTAACCAATCGTTATATAGCCGAACTTACAGAAGAAGACCAAACTAATTTTAAATCGGAAGTACAAACTTTTTTAAAACTGTATCGTTTTTTAAGTCAAATCATCACTTTTACAGATGTTGAATTAGAAAAATATTATGTTTTTTTAACGGCTCTACTTAAAATGCTTCCTTATATAAAAACGAATCTTCCATTAGATGTTTTAGGAGAGGTGGAGTTGGATAGTTACAAAATCCAACATCAATATACTACAGATTTAGCTTTAGTTTCTGAAAATGGCGAAATGTATGGCATGACACCTGGTGGTGCTTCTGGAAAAGAAGAAGATGAATTTGATATGTTAACTAATATCATTAAAGTTTTAAACGATACTTTTGGAATTGACTTAACTGAGGAAGATAAAGTGGAATTTCAAAAAATGAAGGATAAAATCTATTCTAATGAAGAGCTAATGAGTTTCTTTAATAGAAATAATTCTAGAGATAATATTCAAGATAAATTCAGTGAAGAAATTGATAATGAATTGTTAAATTTTATTAATACAAAATTAGAACTTTATAATAAACTATCAGAGGATCGAGTGAACTTGATGTTCAAGAAAATGTGGTTTGATGATTTGTATAATAGGAGGGTTAGGGGGATTTAATAAATATGGTACTTTTAGTAGATTTAGACGGTACATTGACAAATACAGCGCATCCTCAATTTAAAAAAATGAAAGATGGCTTGGAGGATACTATAATTTCATTAATTCCAGTATTTCCTGGTGCCATTGATTTTATAAATCATCAAAAAAATTTAGGAAATCAAATTATTATAGCATCTGATTCTCATCCTAAATATGTGAATAAAATTGCAACTGAAATTTTCAATACAGATTTTATTTTTCTTGCTGATAAGCCGAATCCTGAAAGAACACTTGAGTATATTAATACTGATGAAAACCTAAAAAATCTTTTTATAGACAGAGATAATTTTATATTAATTGGTGATAGTTTTCTTGATATTGAATTAGGAAGAAGGCTAAACATAAGAACTATTTTTACTGAATTTTATGTTGCTTCTGAAATTGAAGAAAGAGATGGGATTGGTCAGGGCTGGAAACCCTTAAAAATGGGGCCAACTTATTATGCAAAGTCTTATAATGATATTAGTACTATTGTAGCCAATCCGCTTGAAAATTTGCTAGCCATTGAAAGTGCTTTTCAGGATAAAAATTCAAATAAAGCTGTACCCTTTAAATTTGTTAAATACCAAAACGGATTTACTGCTTTTAGATGTTTAGCTCGTCAAGAAGATGGTGAATGCGATAGTTATGGTAGAGCAGACAAATATTATCAAATCGATAATCCAAATAGAAGTAGCGATTTTTTAAAAACTCTTGCTACTGGAATTAATAATTATATTAATGCTGTAGAAAATCAAAAGCAATTTAGTTGGGATTATTTAACTTATGTGTCCGATAAAAAAACGACAACTCCACCCAATAAAATGAAAGAGATATTTGATTTAGTAGAATCAACTATTCCAAAAGTGAAGTTATTTGAGTGGCGAGATGATGTTGAAGGCTCTTTAAGAAATAGACCCGATTATGCTTCTAGAAGAGCTTTCATTAACAAATATTTGTTTACTTCAGATAATTTTGATTTTAAAGATAAATCAATAATTATCATAGATGATCAGTTTACATCTTCAGCTACTGCCTATGAAATTGCAACTCAGTTAAGAAATAAAGGAGCTAAAAACATTTTATTCATTGCTTTATTTTATTTAATTTTACCCATACATGCTAAAACCTGTCCAAGATGTAATTCGAATATGAGAATTAGTATTCGTAAAGGGGATGGTGCAAAATTTTATAATTGTCCCTATAATAGCGGATGTGGTTTATCAATAAGAATAAGTTAATGGAAAAATACACTGAAAACATAATTGCATTAGCTAATATTAAAGGAATTGGAGCTGCCTTTATGAAGCAGCATATAAATTTAATAAGTCTTTACAGAGCTAATTTAGAAATGCTTTCATCTTTAAGTAATAAAATTAATGAAGAAGACTTATACTCTAATATTCTGAAAGCAAGAGAAATAATTAACGATTGTACTACACATGGTATTAAAATAATTTCCTATTTAGATGCAGATTATCCAAAACTTTTATTAGAGATAAAAGATCCTCCCCCAGTTTTATATGCAAAGGGAAATTTAGAATTGCTGCACAAAGCAATAGCTGTTATAGGTACAAGAAAGTCTACTGAATTAGGTAATAAAATTGCCAAAAAAGTAGGTCAATATTTTTCAGAGCATTGGGCAATTTGTAATGGTCTTGTTGAAGGAATTGACAAACATAGTATTACAAATGATGATGAGGTTTTTTTTAATGTAATTGGAATAATATCAGGAGGGTTGAATTTTGAAAAAACATCATCAAAAATTACAAAAGAATTGGCAAAAAAAGTTTTAGATAGAAACGGACTTTTGCTTTCTGAAAATGAACCAAATAAAAAAGAAGACCAATTTTCAGGAAGTAAAGCAAGTAGAATACAAGCTGGGTTGTCAAAAGGTTTAATTCTTGTTCAGAGTAGTAGAAACGGCGGTTCAAAATACACACTTAAATCATTTTCTGAATTAAACAGACCAATTGGTGTTATAGATTTTAAGACTAATTCTGAATTTAATAATTCAGATGAATTTAGTGGAAATAGACTCTTGTTAACGGAATTAAATCAAGGCCTGCAAAAGATGTGTGATATTAAATCAAAAGAATTAATTAAGACAAGAGAAATAATCCCAATTTCTAGAAATGAAGATTATAAAGTATTTGAAGATGTATTAACCATATAGTTTAGCATTATTTTCAACTTTGTTCTTTATTCGTTCTCTTAAATACTTAGGCTGAATTACTTTAACACTATCCCCATAACTTAAAATCAAGCGTGCCAATTCGTAATTTGGGATTACTTTGATTTTGACTTCTAGGGTTTCGTTATTAATCCATTTGTGTTTTTGGGTTTCGTGCAAGGGTTTGTTTTCCATGTATTTTCCTGTCAATTGATTGAAGTGTAATACAATTTCTTCTATTTTTCCATCAATAGGTTTGCTAACTCCTATCATATCTGAAAAATAGTCGGTCCAGTTTATTGTAGTATTAGGGATGAATTTTGCATTACTTGCTTCTATGGATACGATGCGGTCAATGGCTACATTCCAATCGGGTTTCATGGTTTCTTCATGCAATCCAAAAATAAACCAACGGTTGTTGTATTGTTTTAGATAGTAGGGATGAAATATAAAAGTGTAGGGTTGTTCTGCTTTAAAATCTTGATAGGTAATTTGTAAAGGAATTTGTTTTTGAGCTGCGTTATATAAAAGGCTAAAATATTCCATTCCTTTTAAATCTTGATTGGTATCAAAACCTATAAAGGGTTGTTGGTTAGTCTCGGATTTTAAATCGTATTTTAATTTGGCTATAATTTCCTGAATTCCTTCAAATTGTGGCATGCCTTCAAACTGAGAGAGTACTTGAATGGCTGATTGGAATTCGTTAAGTTCTGTTTCATTTAAGGGCGCATTATTGATCGAAAAGTTGAGGTCTTCGTAACGAAAGATTCTTTTTTTACTCTCAAATTCTTCAGCTAATTCAATGTTCCATCCCTCAGCACTTTTCATGAAAGCGATGTCATCTTGCATTTGACGAAGTTTTATGCAATGTGATTCATCATCAAACAGTTCGATAAGTTTGTTGTTTATAGTTTCTAATAGAAGTTCTTTAGTGAACTTCTTGTAAGGATTTCTAAAACAGGAATCTAAAATTTTATAGCGAATAAGAGGATTTTTTGTTACAGCCATTGTAGATTTTTTTATATTTACAAATCAAAAAACAAAGATAAAATAAATATGCAGTTAATGTGCATAGTAATACAATAGATTTGCAGAGTCAAACAACAAGTTCTTTGAAAACCGTAGTTACCATATTGAATTGTCTATCGCAAGATAGGCTTGCCTGCTGGAAATAGTATCTTATTATTTTATATCGGCTGGTGGTTTTAGAGCAATCTGAAACTGAATGTTAGTGGTGTCATTTTAGAGTTAAATTCTCTTGTCAAAACCCTTACTAATGTGTTATATTTATTTATATATGATTTAATTGTTTATTAGTTAAATAATTGATTACATAGAGAAAGAATACCAACTACGGTTTTTTAAAGTACTATCTTATACCATAATAATGATAATTACTTTAGAGTTTCGGAAAAAAGTTCAAACGGCATTTGGAAGAATGCAGTCAAAGTCTGATTTTTTATCGTTACTAAATTTGGCTAAACAAGAAATTTATGGTGAAAAAACAATTCCTTTTTCTGAAAAACAATTCAATTATTATTTGACAAAAGATAGTAGCATTTTAAAATCTAAAATAGATTTTAAAATCGACTTATCAGGTGATACAGCTGTTATCAATGAAAATGTGATTGTTGAAAAGAAAAATCAACAAAGAAAAAGTTGTTATACCACCTTTACTATTAGAAAGAAATCTGGGAAAGACAGAACGATTCATGCTCCTGTAAAAGGATTAAAAGAATTTCAGAAAGCTTTGAATATTATTTTGCAATGCTTATATGAGCCACATAGTGCTGCTACAGGTTTTGTAACGGGAAAATCAATTGTTGATAATGCAAAAAAACATGTAGGTCAAACCTATGTGTATAATATTGATTTGAAAGATTTTTTTCCGAGTATTGATAGATCTCGAGTATGGGGAAGATTATTGGTAGCGCCATTTAATTTAGGAAATTCTAATGAACGGAGAACACTTTCTAATTTTATTGCAACGATTTGTTCTACACCCATGACGGTAGAACGATTAGTAAGCAATGAATGGGTTATGCAAACTAAATCTGTTTTGCCTCAAGGTGCTCCAACCTCTCCTACTTTGACTAATATTATTTGTGAAAAATTAGATAAACGACTAGCTGGTGTTGCCAAACGATTTGGATTAAATTATACCCGTTATGCTGATGATATTACGTTTAGTAGTAAACACAATACATATGAGGTAAGTGACTCAAAAGTGGAAAAGATTTTTGTTGCTGGTAGTTCTTTTGATTGCGAAGTACGAAAAATTATTAGTGAGCAAAACTTTCATATTAAAGAAAGTAAAGTGCGATTGCAAAAAAAAGGCTATCGTCAAGAAGTAACTGGTTTGGTAGTTAATGATAAAATTAATGTATCGAGACGTTACATTAAGCAATTGCGACAATGGTTATATTTATGGGAAAGTTATGGATATGAGAAAGCATATTCTTTTTTTCTTAATTATTATTTAGCTGATAAAGGGCACGTGAAATCTGAGAAACCTAATATGGCTATGGTTATTGATGGTAAATTATTATATTTGAAAATGGTTAAAGGGAATGATGATGGTACTTATTTGAAATTGAAAAATCGGTTTGATTTGTTATTGGGTTCATCGCCTCAAAACAATACTGAAAAAGTTAATATTGTGGATTTGATATTTGATATTGGACTTGATGAAGCAATGACGCATTATAAAAAATAGTATGGCTAAGTATAGTAAAGAGAGTTTAGAAAAGTTGCTCCTCTTGATTGATGAAATATGCAGTCAGGAGGAGAATTTGTGGTTTAGAGAAAGATTGGAAAGTAAATTTTCAATAAAGAGTAATTTAAACAATCCTGATATAGTAAATAAGCTAAATGCTATTCAAAAATATTTAATGATTGATGGTGTAGAAGTAATTGATTATTCGGAAATAAAAAATGAAAATGTAAGAAATCAATTGTATAGAGATTGTATAGAAATGTCTAAGTACAGATTAGGTAAAATTAATAATACAATCAATTTTGATGAGTATTGCAGGTATGCTCATATGCAAGCAGAAGAACTATTGAATTTTTTTTATATTACTAAACATGTAGACCTTAGTAAAGTTGTTGAAATTTTGAAAATTAATGCTGATTACACACCTTCCTCATTACCTAAAAATATCCATTCAATTCCATATAGTTATAAACTCAATGCTTTTATAAAACTAAATGGATTGGATTATAAATTAAAATATTATTTAGACTTTATAAGTAAGTTAAGAAATGAAATAAGCCATAGAAATAGCTTACAAATAAATAATGAGGATTCTATATTAGCAACTGCCAGCTTAAAAAAATTTAATTTAGAAGGTTATCAAGAATTAAATGAATTTGAAAAACATGAGCAGAATATATATTTTAAAGCTAAATTTATACATGAAAGAAGAAAACAAGATTTCAAATCTATTATGATATATTTAGATTATTTGAAACAAGCAATTATAATATTAATAAAATAAAATTGTAATATGGAATTTGAGAAAAAAATACCCTTTAAAATATTTCCTAGTATTGGTTTTAAAAATAGTTCATTCCAATTACATGCATTTCAAAATAACATCACTTTAGAGTTGTTCAAAGAGAATGAAAAAATTAACACTTTTTATCCTAAAACTAATAACCCAATAATAATTACAGAACTGAAAGAACCAGGAGATTATATTGCTAAATGCTTTATTAATGGGGAAATTTTTAGTCAAACCTTAAAAGTTGAAGACTTATTAAGATGGGGTTCTAGTACGTTCAAAAAAGCATTTGTTTTTGATGATATTGATTATTCCTTCTACTTAATGAAAGACAGAATGTTTATCTATGACGAAATAAAAAAGACTACCTATTTAGAAAATAAATTAAGTCCTTCTGAAATTTGTAAAATTGATAACAAACATCTTTTATTTATAACACATAAGGGAATAGGAGAAAACAAAAGATCCAATTTTGCTGTATTTTCTTTAGAAAGTTTTAGTATTATTTCAGAACTCGTTGATAATTTTATAGAAATATACTATGACGAAAAGAGTAATTTTCTATTAGTGTTTGAGAAAAAAAGTAATTCTATTAAATGCTTCGATTTTAATAAAAATTTAAAATTAATTCCAATATTGACTTATGAAAATATTCTTTCTTATGTGAAAAATGATTCGAAAAATTATCTTCTTATTAAACAACTTGAAAATGTTGTTTTTGTTAATTGTAATACAAATAAATCATTTATTTATCCTTTAAATGATAATACCCTTATTGATAATAATGGAAATTTATTAGAAAAAAATGACTCAAATTTTTATTTATCCAATCCAATCCAAGGAAAGGACAAAAAGAAAGTAGATATTACTTTAAATTTAAATATTGAAGAAAATTTAAATTATCTTTTTCATATAGGAAATAGTTTTAAATCTAATGATGAAGATAATGATTTTGAAGAAAGAGTACAAAGGATAGTTAATAATCACAATGAATGCATTTCTAGCAATATAAGCTATCAAAAATTTTATTTAAATAATAGTGATGATAAAATTAGTATTGAGAATACTAAACACGAAATTATTTTTATGAGAAATAAAATTATGATTTTTGAAATTCATTCCATTAAAAAATTACTTCATATAAAATATAATATTGTAAATGGAGATATTTCTAAAAAACCAGATTTCACAATTATAAATACATATAAATTAATTGATTTACTTAATCCCAATAATAATTTCATTAGAAATAACTATTGCACAGGAATAGAATTATTAAATGAAGATTTCTTGATAATAAGATACTTCGGTAAGTGTGAAATATTTTGTGATGGAGATTTACTAGAAATACCCAATAATGTTATTAAAACAAAAGTCATAGATTTACCTATATTAAACAAATCGTATTTATTAATTAATAAAGACAAAGAATTTCAATTATTTAGTTCTAATGATACTTCAAAATACTTAATACAAGGGAAATCAATATACAATACACCATATATTTCAAAACATAAAACTATATGGTATTCAAATTCAGAAAATGATAAAATAACCGGATTTTCATTATTAAATGAAAAAAACATATCATTTAATGGTAATCATTTTAGCATATATAATTTTCATGAGTATTACTTCATAAACTCAATCAAGCAAATTTTCGATCCCTCTACAGGGACATTAAAAAATACATTAATTGGCAATTTAGTTTCATTTTCGAATAGTTTTGAAAAAATAATTTCACGAAGAAATGAGGATTTATATCTTACAATAATAAATCTATCAAATAATTTAGTAAGCACACATGAAATTAAGATAGAAGAAGATCTATACAAAGAAAGTTATCTCTCCCCTGATGGTAAATTTATGATTTTTAGAAGAAAGGATAATTCATATGTAATTTATGATGTGCAGAAAGAAACAGAACAAGTTTTTATTTGTGACAATTTTATACGCTTTAATTCTAATAATCAAATAGAAATAAATGATATAGAGCCTAGAACTATAAAAATAATTGACCCAGAAACATTTGAAACAATAAGTTATGGTCAATCTGATTTATATGAATTTCAAAGTCCAGATGGGAAGTTATTTGTTGAATCAAGAACTCCTAAAAAACTATATATAAATTTGTTAGATAATTTAGAGATTGACCAAATTACATTTTTAAAATTAGAAAAACTTATCAATGAGAATAACGAAAGTTATTTTAATCAAAACAAAGATAAATTACTGCAAATTGGTGTTGAAAATAATTCCTCAATTTTTAAAAATAGGCATAAAATCATATCATATAGACAATTCATTAAAATTGGAATTGTTGGAACTGATGTGAAAATAGATATTGAAATTCCAAATAATACTTGGTTTTATAATTATGCTGCATTTAGTTTCGACAATAAATATCTTTCCATTGTTGGAAATACAACTTCTTCATCCTCTAATGGTATGATTTTAATAATAAAAATAAATTTTGACAATACCAAAAACTTAATAAGTGAAGAAGATAGATTTTTAAGTTATTTGCCAAAAAATGCAACATGGACCTGTGCATTTTCTAGGAAAGGAGTTTTCGCAACATATGATAGCAATCCAGATACATACATAATTAATTGTAATGATAATTTATTCAACAAAGCATCTCAATTACACTCAATGAAAGATTATGATTTAAGAAATCTGTTGATTAATTTTTATAAAATTGAAAACGTAGCACTTATTAGAGGTAAAAACTTTTTAACATTTAGTCCTTCCGGAAATTACATGGCCCTTTCAGAACAAGGATATGATCCTTTATCTCTTGGTGGTTTTGGCCATCAAGAATCTGAAACAGTTCATATTTTAAATGTAAAAAATAATAAAATTATTGACTCTTTTTATTTTCATGGTGAAGTAGTTGATAGTAATAATAGGAAAAAGGTAAAATTTGTAAGTTTTTCGGAAGACGAAACAAAATTATTGTCACTTGGAAATGATGGAGTGATTTATTTTAGGAATTTAAAATTGAATTAAAACTTAACGTTTTTAATGCACCAAAAACACACACATATTTCATTTATTTACCTTAATTAAAAAAATCCATTATGAACACCCAACAATCCACACCAATAGGAACCTTATCCAAAGAAATTGTTCAAAATATAGAAAACAAAGACGGCAATAACAACGTAATACCCACTGGTTTTGAGTATTTAGATGAAGAATTTGGCGGTTTATCTTTAGGGGAGTTAGTGGTAATTGGAGGAAGACCTGCTATGGGGAAAAGCCAATTTGTGATTAATCTGGTTTCTAACATTTGTGATAGAGAGCCTATCTTGTTTTTTTCCTTTGACCTTACTCCTACTACACTCACCTCTCGCATACTATCGAATAGAACAGGAATTAGTGTGGACAAACTGATTCGCAACCAATTAATTGATTCTGATGTTACTTTGATAAAATTAGCCGCTAAACAACTTGAAAACAGCAAATTGTTGGTAAGCGATATTGGAGTAGCTAATATTAACGAAACAATCGATATAATCAAAGAACATGTGGAACTATACCACACTAAAATAGTAGTTATTGATTATTTGCAACTCTTAGGGATAGGAAAATATAATACAGGAAGAGAGGCAGAAATAGGTCATATTTGTAGAGTGTTAAAAATGTGTGCTAAAGAACTTAATATTTGTATTGTACTATTAAGTCAATTAAGCCGTGCTGTTGAAGTTAGAGGAAGTAGTAAAAAACCTCAATTGTCTGATTTACGCGATAGTGGTTCGATAGAGCAAATAGCCGACAAAGTTTGGTTGTTGTATCGCCCAGAATATTATATGATTGAGGAGCTAGACGATGATGAATTTACGCCTGCAGCGTATATTTTAATGCTTGTGGTTGCCAAAAACAAAAATGGTAAAATTGGAGTAAGTTATTTTAAACGAAATGATAACTTTACAGAATTCAATTCTATCAAAAAACCAGGTGATAATTTTGAATTTAACGAAGACCGCCTTTCTGAATTACAAAAACCAACTTTCAAGGAATTAAATAATGATAATGAAGTTCCTTTTTAAATATACAAAAGCCGTTGAGAAAAATTATGAAGTCAAACCTATATAAAAAATGACTTAGAGGTTGTGTTCCGCAATCCACTCAATAGTGTTACTAGGTACTAAAGAGATCTGTTTCCTGCGTAAACAGATGATATTCAAAGATAATCAACCAACGGCTTTTTAAATCATGAAACCTAATTTAATTCGAGATAAAATTCATTCCAAATTAGAAGACTACAACAAGTACCTCTATGGGCCTCGATATGATGTTATATTTCGCTTTGAACAAGAGTTCTTCGTTTCTCAATTATTATCGGTAGTCAAAATTTCAGATTTGAGAATCCTGCTAAAGGCACAACTATCTAAAATTAGTAATTTGATGAATAAGCCTAGCTACATTACTTTTTCTATACCAAAGAAAAGAGGTGGTAATCGCTTGATTCAATCTCCTGATGCTAATTTAATGCGAATCCAATCAAGGTTAAATTTCTACTTACAAAACTATTACCATTTGATACGACCTGAAGGAATTCATGGTTTTGTAATCAATCCCAATAAGAAAGAGAAGATTTGTAATATTGTGGATAATGCTAAAATCCACGTAAATCAAAAACACTTATTAAATCTTGATTTAAAAGAGTTCTTTCCATCGATTGAAGCCTATAGAGTCAAAGAATTATTTGTATCCGAATATTTTAAATTTAATGAGGATATAGCTAACGCTTTAGCCCTATTAGTAACTTACAAAGGTAAATTACCTATTGGAGCTCCAACATCGCCTGTTATCTCTAATTTTATTTGTTTGCAATTAGATGCTGATTTAATAACGTTTTGCAATGAAAATCAAATCAATTTTAGCCGCTATGCAGATGATTTGACCTTCTCTTCTAATAAAGAAATTACTAAAGAAATGATAAATAGTATTTTTGAAATTATCAAACAAAATCAGTTTGAAATAAATACTAAAAAAACACGGCTAAAATCTAATAATAGAAAACAAACCGTTACAGGTCTTGTGGTGAATGAAAAAGTCAATGTAGACAGACAAACGCTAAAAATGGTCCGCGCAATGCTATACGATGCTTCTAAAAATGGTATTGCAAAAGCAGCAAGCAAGCATTTTTCATTTCATCAAAAGGATGCTCACACCCATACCTCCTACTTTTTAAATCGATTAGAAGGGTATATTAATTTTATTGCTCAAGTACGTGGAAAAGAAGATGCTTTGGTACTAAAATTCAAAGAGCAGTTTAAAATGATTCTTAAATTACAGTAATAACTATCTGTGTGCTAAAATTGCATACATCAGTTGTTATTTTGCTTAAAATAAAACTATAAGTATGAACATAAAAGCAAAATTAACACAACTACTCCCTTTACAAACAGGATTTGGAAAAAATGGGCAGTGGAGAAAACAAGACATTATTGTAGAAACTGAAGGTCAATATCCTAAAAAAATATGCATCAGTATTTGGGGTGATAAAATCAATGAAAAACAATTAATAATTGGTAATCAACTTAGTATTGATTTTGAATTAGAAAGTCGTGAATTTAATGGTAAATGGTATACCGATGTTAAAGCAGGGAAAATTGATCTTGTAGATAACATTATTGTAACTGAATCTATGAAGTCAGATTTTACTCCTGAAGAAAATTATGAAGATGATGGACTACCTTTTTAAAAAAAAGAATATTTTTATAGTCTAGAAAATTACATTTTTTTAAAATGGAGAAAGCTGTTATTTATCGAATATATTTTGTTGGCCTACTAATTTTAATATTTGCAGGTGCTATAGTGTTCAAGTTAACCAACATTCAATGGGTTCATGGTGAACATTACAGAAAATTAGCAAAACAAAACACCATCAAGACATTTGTTGTTCCTGCAAATAAAGGAAGTATCTATTCTTCTGATGGTAGCTTATTGGCTGTATCAGTACCTATTTATATTGTTAGGTTTGATGCGGTTTCACCATCAGATAAAGTATTTAATGAAAATTTGAATGCTTTGTCAGATTCACTAGCTTCATTTTTTGGTAAAAAAAGAAGTTTTTATGAATTCAAATTAAAATCTGCCCGTTCAAATAAAAATCGATTTTTGCTCATAGGTAAAGATTTGAGTTATACTCAATATGCCAGGTTAAAGTCATTTCCAATTCTAAAATTAGGAATTTATAAAGGCGGTCGTATGGATAGTATTAAAGAAGTTAGAAAACATCCTATTGGCGAGATTGCCCAACGTACAATAGGCTATATAGGATTAGATAAAAATGGCAATAAAAATGGGGTTGGATTAGAAGGTGTTTTTGGAATGTATTTAAACGGAAAAGATGGAAGAATTTTAAAACAAAAAATTGCTAAAGGTCAATATAAACCTATAAAAGATGATAATGAAGTTGAGCCCATAGATGGTTATGATGTTATTTCAACAATTGATGTATATATACAAGACATTGCACATCATGCCTTATTGCAATCATTACAAAAGAACAAAGCAGAACATGGGTGTGTTATTGTTATGGAGACCAAAACAGGTCACATAAAAGCCATTTCTAATCTAGGAAGAACTGAGAAAGACACCATTTATAAAGAAAGACTAAATTATGCCATTAGAGAAAAAGGAGAGCCTGGTTCAACTTTCAAACTAGTAGACATGATTGCTTTATTGGATGATAATAAAGTAGATACTAGTAAAGTATATGATCGTAATGGAGGCTTGATAACTTATTTTGGAAAAGATGTGGTAGATTCACACAGAGATGGACCACAAAGAATTTCATTAGCCAAAGGTTTTGAAATATCCTCTAACACAGTATTAGTTAAAGCTGTTTATGAAAACTATAAGAACAACCCAAAACAATTTGTTGACCGTATTAATAATATGGGCCTTAATAAACCATTAGGATTGTGTTTAAAAGGAGAAGGAATACCCTTTGTTCCTCAACCCAATACCCCTAAGTGGAATGGAATATCATTACCTTGGATGGCGTTTGGTTATGGTGTAGAAGTCACTCCTATGCAAACCTTGACGCTTTATAATGCTATTGCCAATAATGGGGAAATGATAAAACCACAATTTGTATCTGAAATAAGAGATAAAAATAAAACCATCAAAAAATTTGAAAAAGAGATTATCAATCCCAAGATATGTTCTAAAGAAACTGTTAAGAAATTAAAAGCACTACTGGAAAATGTGGTTAAGAAGGGAACTGCAAAGAGTATTTACTCTAAAGATTTTTCAATAGCTGGTAAAACAGGTACAGCTCAAGGTAATTATGGAATTAATGGTGGTGCTGATAAACACTATATTTCATCATTTGTTGGGTTCTTTCCTGTGAAGGAACCTAAGTATACTTGTATTGTTGTAGTCCATAAACCTAGTACCGTAAAAGGAAATTATTATGGTGCTGATGTTGCTGGTCCTGTTTTTAAAAGAATTGCTCAGAAGATATTTTCTGATTCACCAACAACTAATGAAATTAAAGATGTAAACAAAAAGGTGAATAAACAGGATAATAAATTCAATGAGTATTTTTCTAAAGCTCAAAACGATAAAAATGTCATTCCAAATGTAAAAGGAATGCCAGGAATGGATGCCGTCGCATTATTAGAGAATATGGGACTTAAAGTAAAACTAAAAGGAAATATTATAGGAAAAGTAAAAAGTCAATCTATTACTTCAGGAAATCCTTTAGTTAAAAACACAACAATTGAATTAGCCATTAATTAAAAGCCTCACTCCTATTTAACATGACTCCAGAACAACTAAAATTATTACAACAACTTGCAGAGTTGGGCGATGTTACTTATTTTAAAAGAAATAGAGAGACTATTGTTAAAGCAATTTCCAATATGGATATGAAAGCTCTTGAAGTGATTTTAGATGAAAGTATCACCTATCAAGATGTTTCAAAAAAAGTGTTTCTGATCAAATTAAACGAGTTGTTCAAGGACCTTAAAAAGACAGATGATTATTTGACTATCAATGATGGAAAATGCCAATCTGACGAATGTCCAAATAAAAATAAATGTGGGGTGTTGTTTAGTGGCAATAAATCAGGAAATAACTTTCCGTTAATTATCGAAAAAGACGAGAATAATAATATTAAAGACCTATATTATTGTAATGATTTTCATTGCGAATCAGATAGTGACGGACATAAAAAAGGGAAATCGCTATATTATAAAATTTATGAAGATGAAAAGGCCGATTTCATACCTAACGCTAACTTTGAATATATTAATTCCAAAGCAGTAAAAGCATTAAATGAAATTAAAGAATTTAGAGGAAAATCAATACCTAAAGAAGAACTGATAAAATGGGTCAACACCTATGCTAATTTTTTTAGTACCCTATTCATCTTTCATTTAAGATATAAAAATGAAGAACTTTTTTATCATTGTTATTCTAATTCAAAACAAATAGTTGACTTCATGCTTCTCGAACAAGAGGCCACCAGTGCTGTGGAATTATTTGACACATTAGTAATTGATAACGAAATGAATTTGCTGAAATGGCTTTCAGAAAATGAAAAGTTAAAAGCGGATATGATGCTTTTCATTTATTTCTTTATTAATGAAAAAACACCACAGTCCAAAATTATAGAAATTGATAAAAAACTAAACATTTCCATAAGCAGTGACTATTTTAAAAACTGCCTTCGGTTCAATCAAATCATAACAATCTATTATGACAAAATTTTAGCGAAATATAAGGTACACAACATTGATTATAATTTAACAACTGATGATGGTATAATAAATAATGAATCGTCGCTTAAATTTCATTTGGCTCAAAGAGGCGTTCATACTGATACTATAAAATATTCGTTTAATCCCGGGAAAAATTCATTTCTTTATGACGCACCCAATTTAGGTCAGTTAGAAAAAGGAGTATCTTATGGAGATAATAATGATGACCGAGATATTACTAAAAATGATACTGATAGTTTTGAGATAATTTAAGGTCAATACTGAAGTGTAAGATTTGTTCGCTTGTTGTGAATCAAAACAACATCAAAACCGATTAATCAAATTATCAATCTCATTTTTACCTTTGATTGTGTTAATCCATTCTTTTGAAATTGATTCATAACCATAGCACAATGCAGCTAATCCACCAGTAACTGCTCCAGTTGTATCGGTGTCTTTACCCAAATTAACAGCTTTTAAAACTGCTTCATCATAACTAGCTGTTGTCAACAAACACCAGATGCTAGCCTCTAATGTATGAATTACGTAACCACTACTTTGGATAGAATCTTCATCTAGTTCATGAATGTTTTCTTTTAGAAGTCTGTCAAAATGATGCGCTTCTTTCTTAAAATCAGTATTTGAATTAAAGAAATCCAAAACTTCATCTTTTAATTCTTCATAAATCTTGAACTTGTCTTTTCCGTTGATTAATTCTAATGCAAATTCCAAGTAATAAAAACATGCCATTACAGAACGTGGATGAGCATGAGTAATCGAAGATACTTCTTTCGTTAACATAAATCTATCTTCAATTGGTAGGTCTTTTAATAAAAGTACTAAAGGCAGTATTCTCATTAAAGAACCATTTCCATTATCACTCTCATTTTTCCCGCCAGCTTCAATGGGGTTAATTCCTTTTCCCAAATTACTAATAGCCAATCTAGTTGCATTTCCAATATCAAAAACTTCTCCTGTTGCGGTCCAATATGCTTTATACTTCCATGCAATAAACTTTTCAGCTAGTAACTTAATGTTATATCCTTCAGCTATTGTTTCTGCTAAACAAAAAGTCAACGAACTATCGTCTGACCATACACCATCTGCTTGGCCATGTACACCTCCAGATTGCATTTTTATTACTGGATTCTTCTTCAAGAAATCTCTGCTTTCAAACTCAACAGGAACACCCAATGCATCTCCAACGCAAACACCAAATAGAATGTCTTTGATATAATTTCTAGCTTTCATCTTTTTTTATGAGGTTTTCAAAAATAACATAAAAAATACAAGGCCAAGTAAACACATAAATAAATCCACCAAATTTGCTGTAGTACCTTTTTGTTCTTTCATCCAAGTCATCTTTTAAAAACCATAAAACTATCTCAAAAAGAACCGCAATTATGGTTCCTATGATAAAATACCATTTGATAAACTCCATTTGTTATTAATTTATTAGTTAGAATCTGACTACTCTTTCGTCAATTTTAATGATTTTTAAACTTTCATCATCTATTCCCTTTTTCATTGCTATAATTACTCTAATAAGATAACTTCCTGAAGTTATTTGGTGCCCTGATTTTAAAAAAACCTTACTGCCGCACATGCGAGAATAGCTCATATTGGTTGGTTCAATCTCATCAAAGTAAGCATAATTTAATTTTTGAGCTTCTACGATAATTAGTTCGCCAAAATTCAAGGTTTGTTTTGATTCAATTTTAAGCCAATAATTTTTATCAACTGAAAATTTAACCCCAAACAAATCATAACTCTTAATTGGTTTTTCTTGACCAAAACCAAAAAAGGTATTCAAAACAAACAACCCTAAAATAAATCTTTTCATATAAATAAGTTTTAAAACATAGTTAATCAATCGTCTTTGTCATTCGATACATAGTATCCTCAAAACCTTGTTGCTTAAAAAATCCATAAGCAATTTGATTTTTTACAAATACATTAAGCATCAGTTTTTTTACACTAAATTCTTTTGCCATTTTTTTGGCTTCCTCTATAAATAATTCACCAATACCTTGTTTTCTATACTGTTCTTCAATCATTATATCGCCAATAACACACAAGGGTTCAGAATTATACAACGGCATAGCGAATCTTTCAATATAAATGGTTGCATACCCAACTACAATTTCGTTGTCTAGAGCCACATAAACCTTCCTGTCTGAAAAGGCTACATCAATAGTTTCTGAGATGGTGGTTTCATATTCTTCAATCCACAAATCAGTATCTTCAAAAAATTCTGCATCCATTTCTTTATGGATTTCCATTAACGCTTTCCAATGTTCAACAATGGCTTGAACATGTTCGGGTCTGGCTTCTTCAATTGTTATCATAGTTTAAAGGTTTAAATAATTATACAATGCAATCGCTTCTTTTATTTTCGGATATAAGGTAAAATCTCGGTGTCGGTATTGGGTGATAACTTCAAACAAGCTTTCACCTGTAGGCAATAGAATCGTTTTAGCTTTTTCAAAAGCACTATGCCTTTTGATATTGATGGCTTTTCTAAATGCAACAGCTTCTTCAATGTTTGATTGGGTTAAGGAACAATACAATTGCTCCAACTGGAAATGGTACAATAGTTTACCAAAGGTATTTTCAAAATAGCATCCAGTCTTATTTGATGTGCGTAGAACTTTTAAAAGAGACAAGTTATCTTCATTCTCTTTAAAGAAACCATAGTAACTTACCAAATACAACAACTCGTTAAAAGAACCTTTATTGATTTGTGATAGATAACTTGTAAATTTGTGCTTGGGTAAATTAGTGGTGCCGTTTATAAATCGAACATAAAACAGCAAAGGTTTGTCATCTTGAACAACATACACCAAATGAACACTCTCAAAATCATCAGCTTCTATTTGTTGTTGTTTTTGATGTTGAGTGATAATAGGCGCAAAAAGATGACATGTCTCCTTTAAGCTTTTTGTTTCTTCTATTAAGGATTTTGAAATCATAGTATTGTAAATCGACTGCAATGTTAGATTACTACATTGTCAAAAAGTGTCAAAGTATAAAAGTAACTTTGCCAAAATAATCTTTAAATCTTCTACTATGAAAAATGAAAAACTTGTATTCAGCTATGTTGAAAAACCAAAACAAAAATTAAAATCTAATTTTAATGAAAGAAAACGTAAGAATCTAAATGGCTTTTCTGATTTTGAAGATTTTTACGGCTGGTTTGTTAGTCAAGATAAAAAATGCTATTATTGTGGCGTAAAAGAACATGAGGTTCAACAAATTGTGGTTCAAGGCCTACTGACTTCTAATAGATTTCCTTTAAACGGTAAAATAATGCAAGGAAGAAGCAGAGGAATGTGGTTGGAAGTGGATAGAATTCATCCTAAAGAAAAATACTCCAGAAACAATGCTGTTTTATGCTGTTACTTTTGTAATAATGATAAAAGTGATGTGTTTCATGGAATTGAATACAAAAAGTTTTTTCAGAATAGAGCTGGATATTTAAGAGAATTGATAAAAAAATGATATGAGAGAAGAATTAATTAATGAATTATACAATGTTTTAAATCAAAATTTAAATGTTTTGGGAGGTTATCGCTATTTAAATAATCCTATCCCAAATGATTTTAAGATTCCTGGTTTGTATTTCTTTTTTGATGAAAATATTGTTCTTGAAAATGGATTTTATAAAATTGTGAGGATAGGAATATCTAAAGTAAATGGGAAAACGAGATTAGTCTTTCACAGAAATGGAAATACATCTAATTCTGTTTTTAGTAAACATGTTTCTAATTCACTAAATAATTTTAATGGAGGTGTTAATCAAGAACAAATTCAAAATTATATTAGAGTATTGCCTTACTTGTTTATACCTGTTCAAAATCTATATGATTTAAAGGAATTAGAGGCAAGATTTATTGAATTAATTTCAAATAGCACTATCAATCCTCACATACATCCTGCTAACAATTATTGGTTGGGTTTTAATAATGATAATATTAATATTCAAAATTCACATTTATGGAATGATGACCATGTCAATAATTTTGAAAATAATCCTGTTATTTATCAAAATGCGATTAATATTTTAAATCAAATTATAGAAGAATTATAAATAACAATGTCTATACAACATAAATTTTATCAAACAAATTTCGGGAATGGATTTGAAACACATAATGCCATTCTTGATATAACGCCATACACTCCTGAAGTAATGATTGTTGGGACTTTTAATCCCAATACACCTAATGCTAACTTTGCTGATTTTTTTTATGGTAGGAACTATTTTTGGACAGGCTTTAAAAATTTATTTTTACACAATGGGGTTTTATTAGAAAATAGTAGAATGCCTCCTAACGGTAATCCTCCAGCAATACTTAACCCAACCTTACCAGAAATTTTTAATCTTTGTACTAAATTAAAATTAACATTCTCCGACTTAGTACTAGAAGTTTTACATAAAAATAATCCAAATTATCATTTACTTAATAATGATAATGTGATTTTTAATGGTTTAGAATATAATTTAATTCAAGACGGACAGAATAATGATGTTGGAGGTTTACAACAACTCAATCTAGTAGGACAAGTCAACTGGAATACAAAAAACATTATAAAATACTTATGTGAAAATCCCCAAATAAAAACAATTTACTTTACAAGACAACCAACAGGTATTTGGGCTGCCCAATGGAATTTGATTATTAATCACGAATGTATAGCAGGTAGACTAACGACTAATATTTTTACTCCTTCTGGACAAGGTTTAAGAGGAACACCAAGAATGAATGCATTACTTAAACATTGGGTTCATAATCGTAATCCTAACTTTGGTTGGCTTGATAATAATTGGCTTACAGCAAATGGTGTTAACCTTATTAATTTTTAAAAACCAATAACTTATTAGAAAACACCTAATTATTAATTTATCTAGCTAATAAAATAACATTAAATAAATAAAAAATATGAGCTTTTTAGTATAGATAATGTTTTAAAACCATTGTAAAACATTCATTTTTAAAAATATAAATAATTTTACTATCAATTCAACCGATCACACTTATCACCAAACCTTCCCAAGAAATAATCCATTTCATGGTTTTCCCAAACAGTGATTTCTACAATTAGGAAGTCACTGTTTTTTTCTTTTACCAATTGCGAAGGATGTATTTTTTTATTTTCCATAATGCCCATCGCCCAATCGGTAAATTTCAATCGGTAGGTTTTGAGTTTGTTGTTTTTCCAATCGTACCAAATTCCAAGGCAGTGCTTTAGCAATTCTTCCAATCGTGTGGCTTTATACAAAGTATCATAATCAAAGAAGATAGGGATATCTTCCTCTTGAAGTTCTTCAGTTTCTTTTATGGCTGGATATACTTTTTTCTCCACAAACCTGTCTATAGTATAGGTCTGTAACAAATTAGTAGGTTCGTAGGATTCGTCATCAATGGCGCTGCCTAATAAATAATAACGGTTGTCATAATAGCGTATCTGTAAAGGTGCTACTTGGCGCATCGCAACAACACCTTTCTTTTCATAAAGAAATCGTATGGCTTGCCCTTTTTTGATGTAATCTATAATTTGTCCAGAAAGCAGCAGCAATTGGTCTTGTTGGTTCAATGCAGGTTGTGCGTTGACAAAATAGGGATATACTTTTAAATCTTTCTCACTATATTCAAATTCATCCATTAAAGCCGATTTAAGCCATGTTACAGAACTCATAGCCTTTTCAGTATCTAGCAACCCAAGAAGCAAAGGAAAGGTCAGTTTTTCCTCTTCAGTAAGGGTTAAATTCTCAGGAAAGCCTTCCAATACAAAATAATTTCTCCCGTTGAACTTACGTGAATTGATTTGATAACCATTCTCTAACAAACTCTCTTTAGCTCTATCAAAGGTGCGTCTGGATATGGGTTCAAAACCATAGTCATTTTTTAGTATATCATTCAGAGAACTCATAAGTTCTTCCACAGAGAGCTTCTTTTCTCGCAGAAGTTTTACAATGATTTTTTTGTACAATCTTTTTTTACTGAAGTCTTCCATAGAATTTCCGTTTGAAGGGTAAAGATATAGAACTTTGCCAAAAGTTGCCAAATGCAAATCTAATTTTGCGCCATCAATCCAACCAATTAATTTTAAATTAATCCCTTGTCTATGTCTAATAATGAAAATCGTTTTTTTGAACAGTTAAAAAAAGTGGTCGTGATTTTAATAATTGTAGCAGTTATTTATACTTGGTTTTTGTGGTGTAAAGAAAAACCCATTCGGTTTTTATACTCAATAATCATTTTTATCGTTTTATATTTTTTATCGCAAGCCAATGTTCACCATAATCATATTTTATCCAACTAACTCCAATAACCTATGAAATCAGAAACAAACGAAACGCAAACATCAAAGTTCCCATTGCTTATTGACGATTTAACATTGTTTAATAGCACAAGTAGTTATGTTAGCCCTTATAGACTATTTTTTGCATACTCTAAAAGAATACCCAATATCATAACTATTGACGATTTGAATATTGAATCATTCAAAAAATGGTTTGAAAAAAAATACCAAAGCGATATTGTTGAGCAACATTATTCACATGATTTCAATATGACTAAAAAGGTTTTAGAAAATGCGCACCACAATTATCTATTGCAACAAGGTATACTTGTGAGTATTGAATATACCTCAGTTTATTTCTTCCATACTGAAGAGCAACTAGAATTGGTAAATGAGCTTTTTGAAGGAGCCAAAGACTTCTTGTATCTCCATAAGAAAACAACCGATATTTGCTTAATCTATAATCAAAACGGAGAGTTAAACACGCAACTCGTTGAAATCAAGAAACCAAAAATTGATTTCAATATTCATTACAATGAAGATTTCCATCCCATTCATAAAGAAATTGTAAAACAACTCAATAAAAAAGACACAAATGGTCTTTACCTTTTTCATGGACAACCAGGAACAGGTAAAAGCACATACATCAAATTCCTTATTCACCAACTAAAGAAAAAAGTAATCTTTATTTCTCCTAAGATGGCAGGTGAATTGGATAATTTGAACATGACCCCTTTCTTGTTGAATAATAAAAATGCTGTTTTTGTTATTGAAGATGCAGAAGAATTAATTACATCTCGTGAAGAGGTTAGAAACTCCAATCTATCTATGTTACTAAATTTAACAGATGGATTGCTTGGTGAAAGCCTTGGAATACAAATCATAGCTACGTTCAATACTGATGTCAAAAATATTGATAAAGCACTTTTAAGAAAAGGCAGACTTTCACAAATTTATGAGTTTAAAGCTTTGTCCATTGACAGAACCAACAAATTATTAAATACATTAGGTATTACAAAAATGGTTAATCAACCACTTCCTGTTACTGATATTTTTAACTTTGAAAAAGATAACCAATACAGACCTGTGCTTAAAAAAGCAGTTGGATTTGGAAATTAAAGCAGTCGCTATATCACTAACAGAATAAGATTATCTTACCTTTGATTTAACGAATTACAATTAAAAAGTCAGTAATGTCCAAACAATTCAAAACCATAAAACCAATTTCCGCCAAACAAAACCTATGGTCAACTTTGGATATACCAGTAGGAACAATACTTGAACAAATTCCTGATACTAAAAATCTAATTCATCCCATCAAGGGCATAGTAGTTGAGTATCGCAACCAAACCATTGGAATACCTTATGAATATCTTATTCCAAATTACGAGCATAAAACCACTATTTTATTGTTTCATGGTTTCAATAGCGCTCCCGAAAATAAACAAGCCGTAATCAATCAATGGCTAATAGATAATAATTTATCAGACTGCATTGATTTGATAGCGCCACAACTTAATTACAATCCCAATGAAGCCATAAAACAAATTGGCAGCATCATTCAAGAACACTATGGCAATATTATTGTAATAGGTACCTCTTTGGGAGGATTCTATGCTAATTATGTTCGTGCAATGAATCAAACAGACCAAATAAAAGTTCATGCCATTAACCCAAGTTGGTCACCAAGCCAATCACTTAAAAAAGAAGTCAATAAAGCACAAGTAAATTTAAAAACAAAAGATAATTGGATTTTTACGGATGCACATCTAAACTATTTAGCGCATTTTGAAAAATCTTGCAAAGTAGAATTAAAACACTACAATAGCACTAATTATACTTTGCATTTAGCTACTGCTGACGAATTATTAAGTTTTGATGATATGATTAGTTATATAAATGACAATAAGATTCCTAACAAGTTGAATTTTTATGACACCAATCATCGATTTGAAACTATTAATGAGTTGCTAGAAAATATAAAACATGAATTAATACCCTAATAATTATGAAAAGAGTTTACTTATTAGTTATCACATTATTTTTATTATCGCTTAACATGTCAGCCCAAAAAGTATATTCTGTTGAATATGCTAACCAAGCCAACGTAAAAGTATTTGTCGTTGATTATGAGAACCAAGCCGATTTAAAAGTCTTTAAAGTAAAATATCAAAATCAAGCAGTCAAAAATGAAGGCAGATGGTTTTTTACAGACTATGCGAACCAAGCTGATAAAAAAATATTTTTCGTTAAATATGCCAATCAAGCCGATTTGAAAATCTACTTCGTAAAGTATGCCAACCAAGCTGGGTGGATTAATCAATCTAAGTTACATTTAATGTACTAATATATTCAGCTTAAAACCTTGAAAAAGATTGTTATTCAATAATGGTTAAGTAGCCTCCTTCTCTGCAAAATAAAATACTAATAACCATTAAGTTTATCTTTTGCTCAGGATTCCCTATCTGGAAACAACGAAGATAATCTAATAGTTGACTGTTTGCCACAACCAACGTTGAACTTCTGAGTAGTCGAAGTGTATTAGCTTTATTGAATATCAAATTTGCTTTTCTTTTTTAAATGTAGAAGGTGCCATTCCTTTTTTATTGAAGAAAACTCTATTAAAATAGCTCAGAGTTTCAAAACCACATTCAAAAGATATTTGACTAATCGTTTTCTCTGATTGGATTAACATGCGGCAAGCTTCGTTTATTCTTAACTCATTTAAGTAATCAGAATAGGTTTTTCCAGTGGCCTTTTTGAAAAATTTACAGAAGTTACTTTCCGTCAAATAAATTAAGTCTGCTGCTTGTTTTAGAGAGATTTTATTATAAAAGTTGTTTTGTATAAACGAACAAACTTTATTAATCCGTAGCTCATTTTTTTTAGATACAACATTATGAAAAGCATTTGGTGCAATCAACCTTGCTTGCTTTTTTGACAGCACATCCAAAATCGAAATCAACTTTAATACTCTATCCACTCCTTTAGCTTCGGTCAAATCAGTAATTACTGAAACTAACGCTTCATCAATCTCAAAACTTATTCCTCTTTCAGAATGTTGCAACATGTCCTTAATCAATACACTTTCATTAAGTTCTATAAATGGTGATATAAATTCCTTAGAAAACTGAATTACTACAGCATCCGATTTTACGTCATCCTCTAATTTACCAGACCAAGTATGAGGCAAATTGCTTCCCAACAAAACTAAATCGCCATTGCTAAAATATTCATAGGAGTTCCCAACAATTCTGTAACCACTGCCCTTAACAATGTAAGTCAACTCAAATTCTGGATGATAATGCCATTTGAATTCAAAAAAGGGAACCTGAAAACGATAAGCATAAAAACTCGAAGTTCCTTTTTCTGATGGGATGTTCTCTAATGTAGCTTTCATATGAAAATATTTATTGTTTTTAAAGGTCATATGTTATCGCTTTATTTTCATTGGTGTTTGCAAGCAAACGAGTTTGTTTATGGCGATTTCATAATATATTATAAACTTTAAAATATATAATCATTCAAAAATAATTCAATATAGTGTCATAATTAAACAAATTAATGTTAAATCTTACCAAAACGAATGAATAGTTTTGAAATTCCTAAAATAGAATGTTCCATTTTAATTTACTTTAATTTAATAATTAGAATATGCAAACACTACCAAAATCAATATCAGAATTTCTTGAAACGCCTTATTCCCTTTCGCAAGAACAAATTGATTTCTATCAAAAAAATAGATATATCAAATTGAAGGAAGTTCTAAATCTAGAAACAGTTCTATTCTTTAACGCTGCTATTACAAAACAAGTAAACGCAATGAATCAAGAGCAAACAGCTCTTGAGGATAGAACAACGTATGGAAAAGCATTTCTGCAATTATTCAATTTATGGTTGGAAAACGATGTTGTAAAAGAATTAATTTTTAGTAAACGAATAGCAAAAATCGCATCCGATTTAATGGAAGTAAACGGAGTTCGTTTATACCATGACCAAGCTTTGTTCAAAGAAGGTGGCGGAGGAATTACTCCTTGGCATGCCGATCAATATTATTGGCCATTAGAAACTGATAAAACGGTTACTGCATGGATGCCGTTACAAGCAACACCTCTAGAAATGGGTCCATTAGAATTTAGTGCCGGAAGCCATACTATAGTAGAAGGACGCGAATTGGAAATTGGAGACGAAAGCGAAGAAGTAATCCAAAAAAAATTACGAGTTACTGATTTCAAACATGTGATTGAACCTTTTGATGTTGGTGAGATTAGCTTTCATTCGGGTTGGGTGTTTCATCGTGCTGGTGCTAATGTAACAGACGAAATGCGAAAAGTTATGACCATCATTTATATGGACAAAGACATGCTATTGAAAAATCCTGAAAATAAAAACCAAATACACGATTGGAATACTTGGTGTCCGGGTGCAAAAATTGGAGAAATCATCAACTCTCCAATTAATCCAATTCTATATTCAAACTAATATGGATGTAAAATATACCTGTACCTATTGGGGTTGTGAGCATCAATCGGCAAAAGAATTTCTATCCAATGTTGTGAACAATGGTTATGAAGGTGTGGAAATCAATTTTCCTGATAATGCAAATTTCATAACTGAATTTATGGAAGAGTTGGAAAATATTAGAAATACCATTAATCCTAATTTTATTTTTATTGCGCAACAAGTCTTGTCCAATAAAAACGAAACGGTCGAAGAATACATTGAAAGAATTACAAAACGATTGGAGTTTTTAATCACTTTAAATCCCAATTACATTAACTCTCATACAGGAAAAGATTTTTATGATTTCAGCAATAATTGTAAAATAATTGAAATCACAGAACATATTGCTCGAAATTCAGGAATTCCTATTTGGCATGAAATTCATCGCGGCCGATTTTCATTTCATTTAAAAACGCTTTTAAAGTATATTGATATCTACCCCAAATTAAAACTAATTGCTGATTTCTCTCATTTCTGTGTGGTTTCAGAAAGTAATTTGGAAGACCAAAAAGAGTTATTATCCAAAATTTATCCCAATATAAAACACATTCATGCTCGTGTTGGCTTTGAGCAAAGTCCGCAAGTGAACCATCCTTTCGCACCAGAATGGAATTCTCATTTAGAACGGTATTTAAGTTGGTGGAAAGAAATTATCGAAATTCAAAAGAAAAGAAACTATTCTCAAATAAACATTACACCCGAATTTGGACCATTTCCTTATATGCCTCAAGAGCCTTTCACAAAGAAACCGCTTTCGAATCAATGGGAAATCAATCTTGAAATGAAACACTATTTACAACAAAACCTTATAACCAATGGATAAAAACAACAAAAACTATATTCTTTTTATTGCTTTGAGTGCTGCGCTTGGTGGCTTATTATTTGGCTATGACACGGCCGTAATTTCTGGAGCTATTGGTAATCTAACCGAATATTTCCATTTGACTCCTGTTGAAACTGGCTGGGCTATTTCAAGTGCGTTGGTTGGCTGTTTAATTGGAGCCTTTTTCTCTGATTATTTGAGTAACCGATTGGGACGAAGAGCCACAATGCTAATTACAGCAATTCTCTTTATTCTAAATTCTATTGGAACGGCGCTACCCAATTCATTCACCATGTTTGTGCTATTTCGCATTGTGGGCGGCATTGGTGTGGGTATAGCTTCTATGGTTGTACCGATGTATATAGCCGAAATTGCTCCTCCAAAAAGACGTGGTGCTTTGGTAGGAAACTATCAATTAGCCATCGTTATTGGTATTGTTGTGGTTTATTTTGTGAATTACTTTATTGCTTTACAAGGTGATGCCCATTGGAATTTGAACATTGGATGGCGTTGGATGTTTGGTTCCGAAATCATTCCTTCTATCCTATTTCTAATTTTTATATTTCTAATTCCAGAAAGTCCTAGATGGTTATTTCAAAAAGGAGAAACCGCAAAAGCAATTACTGTTTTAGAAAAACTAAATGCTCCAGAAGATGCTGTCTTAGTTCAAACAGAAATTGAAAGTTCATTACACCAAGAAGATAAAAATCAGTGGAAGCATTTAGTAAATCCTATAGTCAAAAAAGCGCTTTTTGTAGGTATCGGACTTTCCATTTTACAGCAATTAACAGGTATCAACGCCATTTTATACTATGCTCCTGAAATTTTTAAGAGCTTAGGAAGTTCAACCGATGTTTCGCTACTGGAAACCAGTATTCTTGGAGTAGTAAACTTAATTTTCACCTTATTAGCTATCAAATGGGTAGATAAAATGGGAAGAAAACCATTGCTCTATATAGGCTCTATCGGAATGACTATTGCATTAGCAGCTGTTGGATTATTTATTTACTATGATGCTGTTGGTAATTGGGTTTTACCTTTTCTATTACTATTTATGGCTTCCTTTAGTATTTCTTGGGGACCAATTGTTTGGGTGTTATTATCTGAAATTTTTCCAAATAAGATAAGAAGTTTAGCCTTGGCGATTAGTGTTTTTATTCAATGGGTAGCCAATTTTGTGGTAACACAAGTTTTTCCAAGTTTGATTGAAAACCAATGGTTGAAAGATAATTTTAATGGTGCTTTTCCGTTTTATTTATTTTCTGTAATTTGCTTATTTTCACTATTTTTTGTTTGGAAAAAAGTACCTGAAACCAAAAATAAAAGTCTAGAACAAATGGATGCCTTATGGAAATAAGAAAAACACTCTTTAGCGGATTAGTATTGATTTGTTTTTGGAGTACAAATGCCCAAAACAATGCCAAATTTGTAAATACCTTTATTGGTACGGATGGCACAGGACATACATTTCCCGGACCTTCAATGCCTTTTGGAATGGTGCAACCCGGACCTGATAACAATATCGCTGGTTGGAATCATACGAGTGGTTATCAATACAAAGACACTTTGCTTTTGGGGTTTTCACAAACGCGTTTCAGCGGAACAGGAATTGGTGAAATGGGTAACATTTTGTTGCTTCCATTCCATGAAAAAAAGTCAAAACTTAAAAATAGTTATCATAAAAATTCTGAAAAAGCTAGTGTTGGCTATTATTCATTGCTCAAAAAAGATGATATCAGAGTAGAATTAAGCTGTTCAGAACGTGTAGCTTTTCATAAATATACTTACCCAAGTAAAAACGCAAAATTGTTAGTAGATTTCCAACATGGATTTCAATTTCTAAACGATAGTTTGGTTTTGGAAAGCGACATCATAATCGAAAACAATAGCACTATTTCTGGGTATTGCAAAACCAAAGGTTGGGTAACTAAAAAGTATTTCTTTACTATTAATTTTCAAACGCCATTTGTAGCATCAAAAGAACTTCCGAAAGAGAAAAAACAAAATGCACCCAAATACATCTTGGATTTTAATTTGTCAAAAAATAGAATTTTGCAGCTAAAAATTGCTTTATCAACGGTAAGTGTTACTGGAGCAAAACAAAATTTGAAGTCTGAAATTCCGCATTGGAGCTTTGAAAAAATAAAGCAAAATGCCGAAAAAGTTTGGAACGACTATCTCAATCGAATTGACATTGAAGCACCACAAAAACAAAAAGAAATCTTCTACACTTCGCTGTATCATTTGCTTTTACAACCTTCCAATATTGCTGATGTAGATGGTAACTATCGCGGTGCTGATGATAAGATTGCATTAGCATCAAATAAAGCCTACTACTCTACTCTATCCATTTGGGATATTTATAGAGGTGCGTTTCCGTTGCTTCAAATTATTGCACCCGAAAAAATTGATGGCATTGTAAATACCTTGCTTTTGCATCACAAAGCTGCTGGATTTTTACCCATTTGGACGGCTTGGGGACAAGACAATTATTGTATGATTGGCAATCATGCTATTCCTATGATTTTATCGGCTTATACTAACGGATTTGATGGTTTTGATAAAGACGAAGCGCTCAAAGCCATGATTGAAACTTCAACTAAAAGTCACATTAATTCCGATTGGGAATTGTATAATCAATACGGTTATTATCCTTTTGATAAATTAGATAATGAAGCGGTTTCAAGGACTTTAGAAAGTGGTTATGACGATTGGTGTGTGGCGCAAATGGCTGAAAATTTAAACAATAAAATAAATCAAGTTACCTTTCAAAAAAGAGCCAATTATTATAAAAACCTTTTTGATACTGAAACAAAGTTATTTAGAGGTAAAGAGACCAATGACAATTGGAGAACGCCATTTGATCCATTAACAGCTACTTCGCCTATGAATAACCCTGGCGATTATACCGAAGCCAATGCCTGGCAGTATTTTTGGACTCCAGCACAATACGACATCGATGGTATGAAAAATCTATTGGGCGGAAAAAAGGAATTCACAAAAAAACTGAATGATTTCTTTACTATTGAAAGTTTAAATCCAAACAAATTTTTAGGTCAGGAAGCGATGATTGGTCAGTATGCTCATGGTAACGAACCGAGCCATCACATTGTATATTTATATGCTTTTTCGGAAACCCCAAAATTCGGTCAAAAATACATTCATAAAATCATAAACGAATTTCACAACAACACGCCTGATGGCATGATTGGAAATGACGATTGCGGACAAATGTCGGCTTGGTATATTTTGTCTACGCTAGGTTTTTATCCTGTAAATCCTGCCAATGGTGAATTTGTTCTTGGTGCTCCACAAGTTAAGAAAGCAACTTTGCATTTAAAAAACAACAAAACTTTTACCATTGAACCAACTAACTTCTCTAACGATAATATATATCAAGAAAACGCCCAACTGAATAAAACATCACTATCAAAACCATTCATAACCTATTCAGAAATTATGTATGGTGGCATTCTTAATTTTGAAATGACAAGTAAATAAAACATGAATAAAAATTTAAAAATAATAATTTTCTATTTGCTAATAGCATCTAGTAACATTTCTGCACAAATTCCAAAAGTTACAAATGGATCTATACAACGTTTTGAAAACTTTAAATCACAATATGTTGATGCGCATAACATCGATGTTTGGCTTCCTGATGGTTATTCAGATCAAGAAAAATATGCAGTTTTGTATATGCACGATGGTAATATGCTTTACGATGCTCAAATTACATGGAATAAACAGAGCTGGGAAGTTGATGAAGTTGCAGGAAGGTTAATTGCTGATTCAAAAACCCAAAAATTTATTGTTGTTGGCATTTGGAACAATAATGAATATCGACATTCTGAGTATTTTCCTCAAAAAATAATTAAAGATATTCCTGAAGCAACTAGAAAAATTATTGTTGAAGAACAACTACTAAATAAGCCACAAGCCGACAACTATTTGAAGTTTATAGTCAAAGAATTAAAACCATTTATTGATAAAAAATTTTCAACAAAAAAAAACCAGAAAAATACCTTTATTGCTGGTTCTAGTATGGGCGGTTTAATTTCGTTATATGCTATTTGCGAATATCCAAAAGTTTTTGGTGGTGCAGCGTGCTTGTCAACACATACACCGATGATTATGAAAGAAAAAATTTCACAATATACAGATATTGATGTAGCATCAAAGTTTAGAGAATATCTCATAATAAATCTTCCAAATCCAAAAAAACACAAAATATATTTCGATTATGGAGACCAAACACTAGACAGCTTTTACAAACCATTTCAAGAAAAAATTGATTTGATTATGATTGAAAAAGGATACACTTCAAAAAATTGGTTAACTAAATTTTTCCCTGGAAAAGATCATTCCGAGAAAGCATGGCATGAAAGGTTGGATATTCCATTATTGTTTCTATTAAAAAAATAAACGTTATGAAAGAAAAAAAATATTGTACTACTCTTATTTCCAAAACCATTTATAACCTATTCAGAAATCATGACTGGTGGCAAACTAAATTTTCAAATGACAAACCAATAATATATTCTATGCGAAATTTATATTTAACAATAGCAATTCTAGCGTCATTCACAATGAATTCACAACAAAAAAACGCAACTAAAACGGAAGAAAAATATCAGATATTACCTTTTGGAAGCATAAAACCCACTGGCTGGATTAAAGAACAAATGCAAAAAGATGTCGATGGTTTTGTAGGTAATTTGGATAAATTGGTACCTGACTTAATCAATGACCCTATTTACAGCACAGGTAGATTGCACAAAAATAGCACAGTTAAAGATTTAGGAAACAATAAAGAAGGCGATGCTGAAGGCAGTGAACAATACAAATGGTGGAACAGCGAAACCCAATCCAATTGGTGGGATGGTTACATTAGAAACGTAATTTTAATCAACGATAAAGCAGGTCTTAAAAAAGTAGAAAAGTACATTCAAGAGGTTTTGAAAACGCAAGATGAAGACGGTTATATTGGCATTTACGATAAGGAATTACGTTACCAATTCAACTCTGAAAATGGTGAATTATGGTCTAAAGCAACGATGTATAGAGGTTTACTTGCCTATTACGAATACTCAAAAGATAAAAAATTGTGGAACGCTATTGTGAAAGCAGTTGATAATGTAATGACCAATTATCCTATTGGAACATCCAGTCCGTTTTCTTCTGGTACTGCATTTAATGGTGGTGTTTCTCACGGATTGACTTTTACCGATGTTTTGGATAAAATGTATCAAATTACAGGCGATACAAAATATACCGATTATGCGCTGTTTCTATATCAAGATTTTAGCAAAACCTATCAATCAGAAAAAGATGTGCAATTGAGTAATATTTTAAATCCTAATTACAAATTACAATCGCATGGTGTGCATACTTATGAGCATTTGCGACCACTACTAGTTGCTGCTTATGCTTCTGATAATAAAGAACTACAAAAAGCACTTCAAATTTACATTCAAAGAATTGAAAATACTACAACCCTAACTGGAGGTGCTATTGGAGACGAATGGATTGCTGAACGAACTGCCGATGCTACTCATACAGGTTATGAATATTGTTCTCTTCAAGAATTATTAGATAGCTATACTGTAGTGTTTCAAAAGCAAGGAAATCCGAAAACTGCTGAAGCCATTGAAACTATTTTTTACAATGCAGCTCAAGGTTCACGAAACCCAGATCATTCTTGTATTGCTTATCTTAAAACCGATAATTCCTTTGAAATGGAAGGCACAAAAAATGGCGAAATCGAAGCAGACAGAAAACAAACACGTTACAAATATTCTCCTGCACACAAAGATGTGGCGGTTTGTTGCAATCCTAATGCAGGACGAATTACGCCTTACTTTATTGAAAAAGCTTGGTTGAAAGAAAATAAAAACACCTTAGTAAATGTGCTTTTAATGCC
Source organism: Flavobacterium chungnamense (assembly GCF_039539165.1). Classification (NCBI taxonomy): domain Bacteria; kingdom Pseudomonadati; phylum Bacteroidota; class Flavobacteriia; order Flavobacteriales; family Flavobacteriaceae; genus Flavobacterium; species Flavobacterium chungnamense. Next base: position 58,986 of record NZ_BAABCS010000031.1, on the reverse strand, counting down.
CAATAGTGTTGCCACTAAGATTCAAAATAAACCCATCACCATAGAGACGGTAACGGAATATCCTTATGAGAACAAATTCGTTTTCAAAATTTCAAATCCAAAGCTAGCTTCATTTGTTCTAAAAATTAGAAAACCATCATGGGTAAAACAAATTGTAACGAATGAAAAATATACCATTGAAAACGACTTTATTGTCTTTAATAGAAAATTTAAAAAACAAGAGGCGCTAACTTTAGAATTCAAAGCCGAAGTTGAAATAAAAAAAGACTTGAACAACGAAAACTATTTCAGCTATGGTGCGTTATTTTATGCTAAACCTATCGAAGCTTTTGAACAAAAAGGTAAATCTTATTTCACCAATTTTGATGATTTAACCTATAAACCAAAAGAAAACCATCGTTTTGAATTTATTGAAGAAAACCAAGCTTCCTTCAATAAGGGTCAAATTACAATCAAAGCAAAAAATAAAACAACGCAACAAATAGAAAACATCACGCTTATTCCATTTGGCAAAACCATCTTGAGACAAGTAAGTTTTAAAATAATCAAATTGTAAAAAGAAAATATTAAATTTTGAAGTAAAACATTTACTAATCAATAAAATAATCACAACACAAAACATTCCTTCCTATGCCAACTTAAATTTTGAGTTGAAGGATAAAGTTTAATTTCTTTGGGCAAGTCAATACGTTTTCCTGCAAATTGAGTAATTCCGTAAGGACTATTAGATTCATTAACTGATGGTGATATTCTAACTATGTACTCTTCGTTGATAGTAAATAAGCCTCTGTCAAAAGCACGATGTAAATTAGGAGATAAACAAATACCATTCGAAATAGTATCATCATTAGAAATACTAAAAGGAATAATATGACAGGCATCTACCATTTGTGCATTACTAGTGGTTTGAATCTTCATTCCAGAAATGCAACATTGGTGGTTGTAAATTCGTGGGATTTCTTTTTTAAATATTCCACCTCTGATGAAACGTTCTTCTTGAATTTCTTCATCAGTTAAAACTTCTTCAAGTGATTGCATTTTGGTTAGATATTCTTCTTTAGTATCATTTACTATTTGATTTTTTATTTCTAACTCTAAAGTATATTGCAAATCGGATGCTTCCTTTAAATAAGACGCTGTGCTTGATGGAAAATAGAATTCTAAAAGTATATTTTCTAACATAGTATTAGTAACAGCATCTGCCATTAAAAGAAAAAGAGGTTGGTCGATTTCGGCAAAGGCTATAGTATCGTTTAAGCTTTTTAATGTACTTATACTTTTTAATGCTCCTGCTCCACTTCTTAAATAAGTCAAATGCCAAAAAGGTTCACTTTTTAAATGGAAAAATGGTAAAGCAAATGTGCATATATTGTTTGTAGTAACAAGAGTATTCCAATTGCTTTTAAATGCAAGTACTAATTCTGGAGTAATAAATATTCGATTGGAAGTAATTTCACCTTTTCTTATTAGCTGCAAAATAGACAATAAAAGAATTGGCTTGTGTGGTGCCTTTACTCCATTATTGGTCGCTCTGTTTAATTTGGTTAAATATTTTATGTAAGTATTTTTTACTTGCTCGTTTGTCATACTATCTTAAATGATTGCATAAAAATAGTGTTATTTAGGTTATCTAACAAATCAACAACAACCGATATTCACCCTCCTTTTCAATTGGTGCTCTGTGAATGCATGGTGGTACTTTTTGTGTTGGATGGTCAACTGCCAGTCGCCACAGATGACCTACGCCTAAGTTAATTGGAGTGGCGTTGGGTTGCGCTTGGTAATGCAAATCGAAATAATTTTCTTTTAAAAAGTCTTCAAATTCAGCTTCTGGGCCATCGTGGAGGTCTTTTAATTGTTGTCTAATTTCGGGAACGAGTATCTTTTGCTGGGCTTCATCGTTGGCAATGAGGTCGCTTGCTGCTCCGTGATAGGTACACAAAAAAGTGTCGGTGGTTATGGGAGAACAATCCACATGAAAGGAATAGACATCGGTAGTAATGAAATCGAAGTAGGTATCGCGTTCGTAGTATTTCAGTAAGTTGAGCACAGGAGCTGCTCCGAAATCGGTTAGTAATTGTAAATCCTTTAAGATAATTTCCCTAGCGCTATTCCCTTGTTCTGACAGTTGAAGTGCCAATAGGTCTTTGGGAGTAATCTCTGTTATATTTTCTTTCAGTTGGAGTTTGCTTACTAGCTCTTTAAAATCGCCTTCCAAATTTCGCAACCAGCATAGGGCATTGCGTACTCCTTCAAAATCGGTTTGCACCAGTTCTGAAAAAGTAGTTACGGTTCCTATTTGTTTGCTGTTAGAAAATGTAGCGTTCATTGAAGGTTAAAAAGTTGAATACTAGATTGCAAAATTAGTGCATAAACCCTCTAAAAATTAGTTTTTTAATAAAAACATTGGTGGGTTGTAACTAACGAACTTTTTATATATTTGTAAAAATTAAATCTTACTTATGAAAAAAGTTTTTTTAGCATTATTCCTGCTTACGACCTGTAGTTTTTTTGCACAATCTACCGATTTAGATCCGTTTGAAATCAACTACTCGTATGTACAACTACCTACGAAACCTATCTTGGATAAGAAGAATAGAAACTATTCGTTTTTAATTTCTTTTGACCGCTCTTTGTTGTACAACAAATCGAAGTACTTTATTGAAAATCAAGTGACTATCTCTGGTTTAGAAAAAAGAGAGAAAAATGGTTACATGAGTGTCGAAGTAATGCTTCAGAACCCAGTGGTTACCAAAAAAGAAGTAACTACTAGAACGGTTACGAGCAAAGATAGAAATGGTGTTCAATCTACTAGATACTATTACACTCCTGTGGTTTCTTATAGCCAACAAGGAAATGCAAAAGTGGTAAGTGGTGATGGTAAGATTAATAAAATCATCAGTTTCAATGGTTCTAATACCATAAAAGGAACAGAAACTGAGAATTACAACCAAGCACAAAATGGTCAGTACTCTTTACAAAGTTCTATTGTAAATAACTATTTGAATGAAGTAGTAAACCGTTTGAATAACGAACTAAATAACGAATTTGGTTACCCAGTAAAAACAGGTAAGGACCAATTTTGGATTTTGGCGAATAAAAAACATCCAGAGCAAGCAGCTGAATACAATGCTTACATTCAAGCAAAAGCTGTACTTGACAAAATGAACTTTGCTGAACCAGTAGATGGTTTTGAAAAAGAATTGGAAGAACCAATCAACTATTTCAAATCGTTGTCTAACAAATATACTACTGATTCTAAAGCTGATAGAAAAATACGTTATAGTGCTTACTACAATTTAGCTAAAATCTACAACTATTTAGACCAACCAGCTAAGTCTAACGAATGGGCTAATATCTTAGTGACCAACGATTACGATCCAGGTGATGGAAAAACAATGATTAAAGAAAATGACAACAATATTGCGTTATTTAATGTTAATCAATTAAAAACAAGACACTTTCCTGTTGATACTAAGAATTTTATATTTGAAGAAAATGTACCTCAACAACAAGTATACAATTCAAATCCTTCTTATTCGCAATCAGCACCTTACAGTATTGAAACGGATCCAAACTATACTCTTGCGTACATCTTAACAATTAAAAAAGATACTATTACTGGTTATATGCCAAAAAGCAGAGGTTTGAATTTAAGCGATGCGGTGATGGTTACTGTTAAAGATTTTCAAGGAAAATTCTCTGAAAGAAGTTTTAAAGCGAATGAAGTTAATAAACTAATACTAAGTAATGGTGAAGAGTTTGCTACAGTTACCTTCAAAGTTTCTACTGATAATGGTGGTGTAACGCTTTCTGGAGCTAGCAAAAAATTCGTTAAAGAAATGTATGCTGGTAAAAAGATGTCGGTTTATCAATATTTTAATGGAGAAATTATAGTAAAAGCCGCCAACGAATCGGAAGGAAAATCAAATGCCTCTGCCTCTTGGATGTTAGGTCCGAAAAAACGTTTTGAAGAATTAGCTGCAGGTTGTCCGGAACTATTAGCTAGAGTCGACAAAAAAGAGTTTAAAAACAACTTAGAAAGTATCTTATCGTTTGCACAAGCTCTTGACGAATGTAAATAATAAGTTTAGATAAATTAAAAAAAGGATAACTCGAAAGTGTTATCCTTTTTTTTATGCCATACCTTTTTATAGCAATACTATAAAAATAGTAATAAGTAAAAAACTTTTTCCAAAAGTTTAGAACTTACTATTTTTCCTGGTGAAGATTTTGGTCTTTTGATAAAATAACCATCGCCGTCATCGTCGCTATCTTCTTTTATGATTAAAGTAAAACTGTATTTAAGGTCTTTGTTTAAATCTTCCTCATTTAACAACCTCTACTTTTATTGATTGATATTTCGGATAAAAAGTTCTATTGACTTGATGGAAATCATAAGCTTTTAAAGTTGCATTGTAATTGAGATAAGTAGTAAATTCTTCGCTATTGTCTTCTTCTGTGATGCTAATTTTAATACATTCTGGATATGGGTTTTCTTTCATAGGTTCGAAATGCAATAGCGTGAATTTTTTCGTATCCTGGAGCACGCTTTTCAAAGGCATGGCTCTATTGGCTCTTAAGTTCATGATAGAAATAAAATTACTCATTGCTAATTTTTAAAAACTAAAGATACAAAAAACAAATGTTGTATTATTCAAAAAAAATAAATAGGTTTGAGGTACACAATAGTACTAAAAAAACTATTTCATTTACACCCACAATCTCATGGAAGACAAGCAATTACCTGTTCATTTAGAAGGAAGTTTCGATAGTATATATGGTAACTTTGGCTATCGATTTGCTGCTTTATTGTTAGACGGTATTATTTTGGCTCCAATGACCATTGGATTTCTTTTTTACAACAGCTTGAATTTAAATAATGTTTATGTTGGTATTCTAGTTAGTAATGTAATCAATATTTTTTATCACATCTACTTTCCTACCCGATTTGGTGCTACACCAGGCAAACTTGCTTTGGGATTGCATATATTAAAAATGAATGGTGATACTATAACCTATAGTGACGCCTTTAGAAGGTACTTACCCAATTTACTACTTGGACTTATTGCGATAATTAATACTCTATTTGCTGTAAGTAAAGCCGATGCAAATCATTACAATGATTTGAGTTGGATAAAGCAATCGGAATACTTGCAAAGCCTAAACTCAAACATGTTTTCCATTCAAATGATTTGTATTAACGCTTTCTTCTTTACCAGTTTTATTATTTTTATGCTCAATGAAAGAAAAAGAAGTATTTCTGATTTAAGTGGAGATACCGCTGTGGTAAAGAAATACTATCTGAAACAAATAAAGGAAGTTATGAAAAAATAATAAAAATGGTTGCCACTTAGAGAACCATTTTATGTTTAAAGCAATTAATTTGTTTAATCTTTCACTCCTAATTTAGTCAAAATATCGGCCATCAAACACCATTTTGTAATGGATGATTGTAAAAGATTTGCACCGACAAAGGCAGTAAACCACAACCAATTCTGATTTACATATAAAGATAAAAGAATGCTGATAAGGATAAAAGTTCCTGCAACGGCATGAATAATTCTTGTTTTCATTTTAATATTAGATTTTAGATATTTTTTAATCTTTGCCAAAGTTTGAAACTTTGGCAAAGATGCGTTTAATTAGATTTTTCGATGTTTAAAATGACGGAATGAATGTGAGATAATGTTTCTTGTTGGCTATTGAATTCTGTTATTAGGTTAAAAACCAAATCAACATTCTCTTTGGGTAGGAATGCATAAAAAAGTATCGATTCGTTTTCGTTCATTTCGTTACCAAACCAATTGCTTTCTATGGCGTCTTCTGATGTATTTCTGTAGCCTGTAACTTCTTGATAAGAGAACGTTTTGACTTGTGCTTTTTTTAGAATTTGTTTTACTTCTTTTTCAAATTCGGCAATAGCTGTTATTAGTAATAGTTTCATATTTTCTAGTTATGAGTTGTGAGTTTTTCTTCGATAACTTCTGTTGGTTTTTCCCATTTTTTTCTTTCAGTGATGTAGTAGATTAATGGCACTACAATCAAAGTTAGAATTGTTGAAACGATGGCTCCAAATACTAATGAAATCGCTAATCCTTGGAAAATTGGATCGAATAGGATGATTACAGCTCCAATTACAACAGCTCCAGTTGTTAGTAAAATTGGGGTTGTACGCACTGCTCCTGCTTCGATAATAGCTTGTTTTAATGGAACTCCATCATTAAGTCGGATTTCGATAAAGTCGATGAGCAAGACCGAGTTTCTGACCATTACTCCTGCTAAGGCAATCATTCCAATAAAAGAAGTTGCTGTAAAAAATGCTCCTAATAACCAGTGTCCAAATACAATTCCGACCAACGAAAGCGGAATTGCCATCATCATAACCATAGGCGTTTTGAAATTTTGGAACCAACCTACAATCAGCATATAAATAATCACTATTACAACTGCAAAGGCCACTCCTAAATCACGGAACACTTCTAAAGTAATTTGCCACTCGCCATCCCATTTTACCGTAAAATCACTTTCGTCTGATGGTTGATCCATATACAATTCGTTGACTTTGTATCCCTTTGGCAATTTCATTTTTTGCAATTCATCGTTCATTCCCAAAATCGCATACACCGGACTTTCTAATGTTCCTGCCATATCAGCCGTTACATAAACCACGCGTTTTTGGTCTTTTCTGTAAATTGTTTTTTGCAAAGTATCGGCTATCACTTTTACCAAATCCGAAACTGGAACAACATTGCCTTGACTTCCTTTAATTTTTAAATTTTGAATGTCTTGCAACGATGTTTTGTCTTTGTCATCAAGAGAAAGTACGATTCCAACACTGTTATTAGAATTTTCATCATACAAATTGGAAACTGGATATTCTTTCAACAAATAAGTTAAATTTCCAACTACTTGTTGTGGTGCAATTCCGTTAAGCATTGCTTTTTCTTTGTCCACTTCCAATCGATATTCGGTTTGATTATCTTCAGTCATCCAATCGACATCAACAATATCAGACGTTTTTTCTAAAATACCTTTTACTTGATTGGCAACTGCAATTTGATCTTTATAATTTGGTCCATATATTTCGGCAACCAACGTTGATAAAACTGGTGGTCCTGGTGGAACTTCGATAATTTTGACATTCGCACCATATTTTTTAGCAATCTTTTGCACTTCAGGACGAACAATTTTAGCAATATCATGACTTTGCAAATCTCTATCCTCTTTGTGTAACAGATTCACTTGAATATCAGCCATATTGCTTCCGCCACGTAAATCGTAATGACGAACCAAACCGTTGAACGTAATAGGTGCAGAAGTTCCGATGTAATTTTGATAATCCACAACTTCAGGAATTGTGGTAAGATATTGAGCTATTTCTTGTGTCACAGCTGCCGTTCTTTCTAACGTAGTTCCTTCAGGCATATCAACCACTACTTGGAATTCATTTTTGTTATCAAAAGGCAACATTTTTACCAAAACGGATTTGGTGAAAAACATTAAAACTGAACCTGCTAATAGTACAACCGTAATTCCTAACATCACTCTACGTTTGGTAGAATTTTCTAAAAACGGACGTTCCAATTTGTTGTACATTCTATAAATCCAAGACGTTTCTAATCCTTGTTCGGCTTTGTGTTCTTGTTCTTCCTTCTCATGTAATAAATGGTAACCTAAATAAGGCGTAACCGTTAAAGCTACAAACAACGACAATAACATCGCAATAGAAGCTCCAATAGGCATCGGACTCATATAAGGTCCCATCATTCCTGACACAAACGCCATTGGAAGAATAGCTGCAATAACGGTAAACGTTGCTAAAATCGTCGGATTTCCTACTTCATTAATTGCAAAAATAGCCGCCTGTTTGAATGGTAATCGCTTCATTTTGAAATGTCGGTGCATGTTTTCGGCAATGATAATACTATCATCCACAACAATTCCGACCACGAAAACTAAGGCAAAAAGCGTGATTCTGTTAAGCGTATAACCCAACATATAGTAAGCAAACAAAGTCAAAGCAAACGTTAATGGCACAGAAAAGAATACCACTAAACCACCACGCCAACCCATAGCTAGCATTACTAAAAGCGTTACTGCAATAATAGCAACACCCAAGTGCATCAACAACTCACCTACTTTATCAGATGCGGTTTCACCATAGTTACGAGAAACCTCAACATGAACATCATCAGTAATTATTGTTCTCTTTAAACCTTCAACTTTTTCAATGATTTTTTCAGAAATTTTCATTGCATCAGCGCCTTTTACTTTTCCGATAGAAATAGTAACGGCTGGATATTCTGATTTGTTTTTAGTATATTTTTCATTAGCTTTTCCGTAACCAAAAGATACATAACTTCTTGGTGTTGAAGGACCATCTTGAACAGCAGCTACTTGTTTTAAATACACTGGCATGTTTGCATTTACACCCACAACCAAATTCTCAACATCTTCTGAAGTGGATAGAAATTGTCCAGTAGTAAGCAAGTATTCTTTATCATTTGAAACAAAACTTCCCGATTGCGAGCTTCCATTATTGGCTTGAATCATTTGCATAACACCCAAAGCATCCACACCATTTTCGGCCATTTTATCTTTGTCTAAAACTACTTTTAGCTCACGAGTTCTTCCACCAATTTCTTTGGTAATGGCAACGTCTTTTACTTTTTCGATTTCAGAAGTTACTTCTTCAGCAATTTGACGAATTTCGAAATCGTTTAATGTTTCGCTCCAAAGTGTCAATCCCAACATAGGAACATCATCAATCGAACGCGTTTTTACCATAGGTTTGAAAACTCCTTTTGGGAACATATTTTCGTTTTTCATCAACTCGTCGTATAATTTCACATACGAGCGTTCTGAATCTTCGCCTACATAAAATTGCACAATAATCATGGCTTGACCATTCATAGCCATACTATGTAAATGCTCTACACCTTTGATATTAGACAATACTTTTTCCAATGGTTTTATAACACGGCTTTCCACTTCAGCCGGACTTGCTCCTGGATAACCAATCATAACATCGGCCATTGGAACATTGATTTGCGGTTCTTCTTCACGAGGAATTAAGAACGAACTATATACACCAATTATCATCAATCCAACCATCAATAGAATGGTTAATTTAGAGTTGATGAAAAAATGGGCTATTTTACCTGATATACCTTCTTGCATTTTTTAGATTTTTAGATTGTTGGATCTTTAGATTTTTAGAATTCTAATAATTAAAATCTAATTTATTAACACTTTAGCACCATTGTACAATTTACCTTCAGCTGAAACGATGTATTGCTCGTTAGCCGATAATCCTGATAAAACTTCTACTTGGTTTCCGAATGATTTTCCTGTTCTTATCCATCTTAAAATGGCTGTTTTTCCGTTGGCTATGGTGTAAATTCCTGTAAGTTGTCCTTGTTTTACCAAAGCACTTTCTGGCACCATTACTTTATCTGATTTCACATTTGTTTCTGCTTTTGGTTTGTTAGCAATTGGAAATTGAACATTTACAAACATTCCTGATAAAATAGCTTTATCTGTTGCATTCAAGGTTACTTTTACTAAATATTGTCCGCCTGTATTTTTAGCTGAACCACTTACTTCAGAAACTTTTCCTGCTACTTCTTTGTTGATTGATTTCACTAAAACTTTAACTGCCATTCCGTTATTTATTTGAGCAATATCACTTTCAGAAACCATTGCAGTAACTTGCATTCTTGAAACTCCTTCAACACTTACCAAAGGCATTCCTGGGTTTGCCATATCACCTTCTTTTACAAACGTATTAGTAACTTCTCCAGAAAATGGAGCCGTAATATTAGAGTAAGAAAACTGCGCCATTACTTCGTTTCGCATTTGTTTGGCGCCTTCTAAACCTGCTTTTGCCATTTCGTAACGCGAAGTCATATCGTCCAATTCTTTTTGAGAAGCACTTTGCTGATTGAATAAAGCTGTAAATCTTTCATAATCTTTTTTAGCATTATTGAAAGCTACAGTTGCTTGTAGAATTGAGGCATCGACTTGTGCTTTTTTGGCTTGCAAATCAGTGTTGTTTACACTAACTAGAAGTTGTCCTGCTCCTACTTTTTGTCCCACTTTTACGTGAACTTTTGTCACAAAACCCATCATTCGGGTAGAAACATTAGCACTATTTTCGGCTTCAATTTTACCACTTGCGGTTACAAACTCGCCGTTATTATCTGCTGAAATTCCGCTTACTTGAACTGCAATGGCTGGTTCGTTATTGGTTGCTTCTTTCGTTTCTTTTCCGCATGATACGAATAAGATAGTTGAAAGTGTTAGGATGGTTATTATTTTCTTCATGTCTTTGATATTGATTTAAATCTTTCTTCTTTATTCTTTCTTCTTTACTCTTTTATCTATTCTCTTACTTAGTTAAAAATTGCAAATACTGCTTAGTGAAATTATACTCGAAAACCGATTGCAAATGCTCCATTTCTTTTTGAATCATTTGAGTTTCTGATTGCAACAAATCGGTTGTTTTTTCTAATCCTTGTGTGAATCTATTTTGGCGAATTCTATAAGCTTCTTGGGATTGTTCCAATGCTAATTTTGTCAGATTTACTTTGTTTTCAGCATCTTTCAATTGACGATTGGTTTTGTTTAGCTCCAACTGACTTTGCTTTTTGTATTGGTCTTTTTCAACATCAGCTTTTTGAAATTCTGCTTTAGCTTTTTGAAATTTTCCAATCGATTTATATCCATCAAAAACATTCCATGATAATTGTGCTCCAACTAAATAGCCTTTTGCCGAAGTTCCTAAAAAGTTTTTATCGTACAATTCATAACTTCCAAAAGCATTTAATCTTGGTAAGAAAGCCATTTTAGAGGACTGTAACATTTTAGCATAAGCTTCAGATGATTTGCTCATCGCTTGAATATCTTTTCTATTATCTGATAATGAAATGTTTATTTCTTCGATTACAATTATATTATCTAATTCTTCCGATGGTTTGTAGATTTTTCCATTACTATCCTCATTCAATAAAAAAGCTAAATAATCGGATGCATTTTGCACGTTACTTTTTGCATATTGCAATTGGTTGGCTATTTCATTTACTCGAACTTGAACATTCAGCAAATCGGTTTTTTGCAACATTCCTTGTTTGAAATAATTATCAACTAATTTCAAATTGGCTTTTCCTGTTACATTGGCTTTTTCTAAAACTTTCACAGCTCTGTAAGCCAATTGCAATTGCATATACGCTTTTGAAACTTCTAATTCTAAATATTCTTTAGTACGTTCGGTTTGCAATTGATAGGCTTCTATTTTAGATTTTGCAGCTTTTCTTTCAAACAAACCATCAACATTAATTAAAGGTTGTTGGATTTCAAATTTGGTAGCAAAATTTTGAGTCTTAGCTGGATCATTTAACAACGCTGGATTGAAATCTGCCATAGTCAAAATTTCTTGATTCAATTTAGAACCAAAAGCCATCAATGGATTGGTGGTAGAAATTCCGGTATGCGACACATTGATGTTGGGCAAAAAGAGTGCGTTGGATTGATTGTAATCTGCCTTTGCGGATTGATAGGTTTTTTCAGCAATTTTTATTTGTAAATTCTTTTCGGATAGTTTCTGAGATAATTCGCTTTTAGAAATAGCCAAAGTATCTTGACTAAATCCAAAAAACGAACTCAAAATTGTTCCTGTAAAAATGATGTAACTTATTTTCTTCATAATTTTATATCTGAATTATAAAGCAAAAGTAGAACGGTAAAAATGGCTTTACAGTTACAAATGTTACAGAGTAACTAATGTTACAAAAAAAGCGTCCAATTTCTTGAACGCTTTTTGAATAAATAGTATGATTTATTTAGTTAACTATTACCTTTTGAGAAACATAGAATTTATCATTAAAGATAAAAGTTATGATAACAGTTTGATTTGCAACGCCATCGATTTCAAAATTCATTGAATTTTCTCCTTGTTTGGCATCTGAAACTTCACCGTCAGTAATTATTTTTCCGTCTAATGAAGTTACGAAATAATCAATTGTTGTTTCATAAGCCATATTAAAATTGATTTTTACAACACCATTTTGAGTTGGATTTGGAGAAACCGACATAGAAAATGGATTTTTTCCGTTGATTTCTTGAACTCCCAAAGGTTGATTACGAATCAATTTTACTTCATAAATGGTTGCACTTGCCGAAGTTGTACTAGTTTGATTCACGCTAAAAGGATTTTGCGTCGGACTGCTCAAACCACCTACGATATGACCAATTACAAATTCATTTGCTGTGATTTCATCTAACTTTATTACTTCATTTGAAAAATGTGGTAATGCTTTGTTTTGAATAAATTCGGCACTAGCACCTTTTAAACTCGGCATTGTTTCTGGCAATTGATATTCTTGCAAAGAACCATCTGCAAAGCGTGTTGTGCGACTTATTGTATTTACAAAAGGAACCGCATTATCCTGAATCAAAGTGGTTCCGTTATAGTAATACTGACTCATTCCACCAAAAAACAAATTGTGCATTCTATTTTCAGTCGCATCATACAAAGCAGAAACAGCGCTGTGGTAATTACTCAAATACTGATTGAATGTGGTTTGCGGAAAATAACCTGTTTCTTTGATATCTACAGGATAAAGAAAAGGCAAATCGACATTAATTTGAAAAACTCCTGATGAAATCGTGTAACCCAATTCTCCATTAGGAAAAACTTGAGGCAACAAATTATAATCACGTCGGTGTAAATGAACCGCATCCGTAACGACTTGGTAATTTGAAATACTCAATTGCGAACCTGAATTGTCAATTTGAAATTTCTTGATACTGTTGGTGTAGGTTTGCGTAAAAGTGGGATTGTTCATTGGATTGTAGCGTCCGTCAAAACGATGCCCACCAACTAAATAAAACGTATTATTAATTTTGGCTAAATGTCCACCATTGACCGCTAGATTTTCATCCGTCATTTGTTTGAAATAACTTGCAATTGGAGTTCCTGCAATTACAGCGTTTATCAAATTTGGCACATCAACTGATGTCATTTTATTGAACGTGATATGATCATTGGCTGTGGCCGAAAAAGCATAACCTCCAATTAAATAAAGGGTTGTATCATCTTGATAAAAATTGAAATTAGTTGCTTGCAATTGTTCTTTTAAAGCAGTTGCCAAAGAATTTACAGAAGCCGACCAAAACTGATTGGTAGCAATATCAACCACATAAATATTGGTATTATTACTTGCAGCTGGAAAAGCATTGAAAGGTTGACGCGCATGTATTCCGTCTACTCTACCACCAATAATGAGCCATTTACCATTGTGTTGAGCAAATGCATACGAATGTATTCCGGGAAAATTCGGAATGGTTATCGGATTTAATTGCACCTGATAATCAAAAGTAGTTTGCGAAATGGCAAAACTTGAGATTAAAAGCAATACAATTTTATATAATGTTTTCATTTTAAGATTTTTAAAATTGTATAATAGAAGATTAGTGTCAATTAAAAACTGACACTAATCATCACTATTACATTAAAAAATTACGCTTTTTTCTCTTCTGCTTTTTTAGAAGAACAACAGCCTCCTTTTTTCTCACCTTCGCCACAAGATTTTTTCTCTTCTGAAGAACATGATTTTTCTGTTTTAGCTTTTTTCTTTTTTTGTTTTGGCTCTTGTTGAGCGTTTACATTCATTGAAAATAATAAAGCTACTGTTGCTATAATTGAAACTAATTTGTTCATTTTTTAAGTATTAAATTTTTAAATTGATTTTTTGTAATTCATTAAATAACATTGATTTAAAAACATAAAAGTGATTCTGGCGGCTGCCAAATAGTTACATTATAATTAGAAATAAAGTTTTTGTGGTATAAACTATTTTCTTTTTTGGGAATGAAAATTATATTATTTGTGAAATTATAAGCTGTTGCAAATACAATAAAGCTTGAACTAGTAAAGTTAAAATTTAAAAAACATTTCTCTTTTTCGCATCCTTTTGTTGGTTCGCAATCAGAATTAGATTTATTGCATGAAACTAGTTCTTTTTTAGCAAATTGCATTTTGAGTGCTTTAACTGATGGAAGTATAGTTAAAGCATTAAAATAGAAGCATAATAAAATTGCAAAATATTTCATAGAACAAATTTATTCAATAAAAATAAATTAAAATGTGACAAATGTTACATAAAAAAAAGCGTCCAATTTCTTGAACGCTTTTTTAAAAATATTTTAGCTAATTATGCTGCTTTTTTAGATGCACAACATCCACCTTTTTTCTCACCTTCACTACAAGATTTTTTTTCTTCTGTTGAAGCGGCTTTTTCAGTTTTAGCTTTTTTCTTTTTTTGTTTTGGCTCTTGAGCGTTTACGTTCATTGAAAATAAAAACGCTACTACAGCTAACATTGATGCTACTTTTTTCATTTTTTTATATTTTTAAAATTAATGTTTCTATACTTATTTATATCAAATAGTGTTCCAAATATAGTATTTTATTTATTAAACAAAAATAAATTAACTTTTATTTATTCTTGTTTTCTTTTACGAATAAATTAAATAATAATCCACCCATTAAACTACCATACAAAGTACTATTTATTGGTTTAGACGTTATGGCACAAGTTCCACTAGCACAACCTACATAATGATAGTAGGCATATCCTGCAATTGCTCCAACGATAACTCCAACTACTGATATAATTATTGCTTTTTTACTCATTTTATTTCGTTTCACTCATTCTTCCTATAGCACAATTCACATAGGATTTGGCTTGACGAAGTAATGTATTATCGCCTTTTTCTGGATAACCTAGTTCGTTTAGTTTAGCAATAATTGTTTCTCTTTTCACGGTTCCTTTTACAACTATTGTATCAATTTCTTTATCAATGGTAACTTCTTCTACGTTATCAATTTTTAATAAAGCTGTTTTAATACTGTTCATACAACCACCACATTTTATATTCTCAACTTCAAAAATTGTTTCCATTTTTATTTATTAATTTGTTTTTTCTAAAATAATTTGAATAATTTCTTCTTTAGATAAAACTCCTGATTGACGCCAAATTTGTTGCCCTCTTTGATACAACATCATTGTTGGAACACCACGAACTTGTTGTATAGCGGCTAATTCTTGGTTTTTATCTACATCTACTTTAATGATAGAAACTCTATCGCCTAAACTATCTTTTACTTGTTTCAAAACTGGTCCAAGCATTTGACATGGTCCGCACCAAGTGGCAAAAAAGTCTATTAAAACAGGTTTGTCAGAATTGATAATATCTTTAAATGAATTGTTCATAACTATTTATTTTTATTGTAATTTACATTACATCCACTTGGTCCGCAACCCATATTAAAAATGGCTTGAAACAAAAAGAAAATTCCAAAAATTATAAAAAACCATTCGTGCGTTTGATAAGCATTATAAAATAAAAATAATGCTAATGCCACTCTAAGAAATCGCATGAAATGCCAGTTGGTAAACAGTAGTTGTTTCATTTTTAAACTATTATTTCAATGTAGAAGGACAAACGTAATTTGTTGTTTTAATTCCTGTATTTCTTATGGCAGCAAAACCTCCTAAAACATTGATTACATTATGATAACCACGAGCTTTTAATATCGATGCAGCAATCATAGAACGATAACCTCCAGCGCAATGCAAGTAAAAATCTTCTTCTTTAGGAAACTCTGCAAAATGTTCGTTTAAAAAATCTAAAGGTGTAGAAGGAACATCTAAAATGTGTTCAGAAGCGTATTCACCTGGCTTTCTTACATCAAAAACTGGTACCTTTTCTTCTATTTTCTCTTCCAAAACTTGTGCTGTAACAGAAGTAACTGTATCATATTCTAATCCTGCATTTTTCCATGCTTCAAATCCGCCTTTTAAATAACCTAAAGTGTTGTCATATCCTACTCTTGCTAATCTTTTGATGGTTTCTTCTTCTCTACCTTCTGGTGTAACTAAAAGAATTTCTTGTTTGCTATCTAAAATCAAAGCACCAACCCATGGAGCAAATTGTCCGTCAATACCAATAAAAATTGATTTTGGAATATGTCCTTTTTCAAAATCATCTTGGTGACGAACATCTAAAATTAAAGCCTCAGTTTCATTGGCAACTAATTCAAATGTTTTGGCATCAAAAGCTTTTGCTTCTCTTATAATATCTTCAACGTTACCATAGCCTTCCTTATTCAACTTCACATTCATAGGAAAATAAGCTGGCGGTGGCAATAAACCATCAGTAACTTCTGAAATAAATTCCTCACGAGTCATATCGGCACGAAGCGCATAATTGGTAGCTTTTTGGTCGCCAATACTTCCAACCGTTTCTTTACTTAAATTTTTTCCGCAAGCACTTCCGGCACCATGCGCTGGATAAACAATTACGTCATCTGCTAAAGTCATTACTTTAGTTCTCAAACTATCAAAAAGAGTTCCGGCCAATTGTTCTTGTGTCATGTCAGCTGCTTTTTGAGCCAAATCTGGACGGCCAACATCACCTAAAAATAAGGTGTCTCCACTAAAAAGTGCGTAATCTTTTCCGTCTTTATCTTTCAATAAATAACACGAACTCTCCATGGTATGACCAGGCGTATGAAGACATGTAATTGTAATTTCTCCTAGTTGAAAAACTTCACCATCTATAGCAATATGCGCCTCAAAAGTTGGATTTGCATTGGGTCCAAAAACAATTGGAGCTCCAGTTTTTTCAGCTAACGTAACGTGTCCGCTAACAAAATCAGCATGAAAATGGGTTTCAAAAATGTATTTTATTTTGCCTCCATTAGCAGTCGCTTTATCAACATAAGGTTGCACCTCACGAAGTGGATCAATAATGGCTACTTCTCCATTACTTTCAATATAATAAGCACCTTGTGCCAAGCAACCTGTATAAATTTGTTCTATAATCATACCTATATCATTAATTTGATAATGTAAAATTAATCAGTTTTGAACGATAATAAAGTAACTTTTGTTACATTTTAACAAATAAAAAGCACCGATTGCTCAGTGCTTTATAAAAATTAAGTAAATAACTACTTTTTTACAACAATGTTGATGGGCAAACGTAATCTGTTTTTGTCAAATTGGTGTCTTTTATGGCTGCAAAACCACCTATAACATCAACAAAATTATTAAACCCTTTTTCCTTTAATATGGAAGCCGCAATCATTGAACGATAACCACCAGCGCAATGCAAAATAAATGCTTTGCTTTTTGGAAATGCTGCTAAATGATTGTGTAAAACATTTAAAGGAATATTGATTGCATCAACCAAATGTTGCGATAGGAATTCGCTAACTTTTCTAACATCAATAATAACTTGTTTTTCTTCGTTACAATGTTGCTCAAGTTGCTCGGCAGTAATTCTGTGAACGATATTAATTTCTTTTCCTGCGTTTTGCCATGCTTCAAATCCGCCATCTAAATATCCAATGGCATTGTCGTAACCTACTCTTGATAAACGAATAATGGCTTCTTTTACTTTTTTGTTATTTTCTGCAACAATTATAATTTCTTGTTTGATATTCAATATTAATTCACCAACCCAAGAAGCAAAATTGCTCTCTAAACCAATATTCAAGCTGTTTGGAATAAATCCTTTTGCGAAAATTTCGGCTCTACGGGTATCCAGAATTAAAACTTTCGTTTCGTTAATAAGAACTTCAAATTCTTTAATTGTAAAAGCTCTTTGACCTTTCTCCATGATTGAATCTAACGAATCGTAACCTTGAATGTTCATCAATACATTTTTCGGAAAATATTGTGGTGGCGTTGTTAATCCACTTAAAATTGCTTCTACAAATTGGTCTTCGGTCATATCCTGTAAAGCATAATTGGTTTTCCTTTGATTACCAAGAGTATCGGTAGTTTCTTTACTCATGTTTTTGCCACAAGCACTTCCTGCACCGTGATTTGGATAGACAATTAAATCATCTGATAAAGGCATAATTTTATTCCGAAGCGAATGATACAAATGGCGTGCTAATTTGTCTTGCGTTAAATCGGCAATGACATGTTGTGCTAAATCAGGACGACCAACATCACCAATAAATAAAGTATCACCAGAAATTAAACCTTGCTCTTTTCCATCTTCATCAGAAACCAAAAAACAAGAACTTTCCATGGTGTGACCTGGCGTGTGGATTAACTTAATTTCAATTCCGCCAACTTTAAAAATTTCACCATCCGTTCCAACGTGCATTTCAAAACCTGTTTTCATTGTAGTTGGTCCGTAAACAATTGTAGCTCCAGTTTTCTTTGCTAAATCTATATGACCTGAAACAAAATCGGCATGAAAATGGGTTTCAAAAATATATTTCAATTTTACATGATCACGTTCTAATCTATCTAAATAAGGTTGGGTTTCTCTTAAAGGATCAACAATTGCAGCTTCTCCATTGGAAGTGATATAATAGGCAGCTTCTGCGATACATCCAGTATAAATTTGCTCTAGTTTCATAAGATAAAAATTTTATCAAAAATAGAGTAACAATAAATTAGAAAATATGATAAATATCAGATGTTACCGAAGAAAGTCTCCTTGATTATGATATAAATTCCCATGGCGAGAACGAACCATCCGAAACCTGTTTTGAGTTTTTCTCCTTCGATTTTTTTAGAGAGATAACTTCCTATTAAAACACCAATTATAGAGCAAACTGTGAAGATTAAAATTAAATTCCAATCCAAATTTTGTTCTGGACGAATATCACCAATAAATCCAATTAACGATTGAACTGAAACTATAAAAAGAGAAGTTCCAACGGCCATTTTCATAGGAGTTTTTGCTAAAAACAACAACGCTGGAATGATAAGAAATCCGCCACCAGCGCCAACAAATCCTGCTACCAATCCGATAAAAAGTCCTTGAGAAAAAATTGCAATATAGTTTAGTTTGGCATCATCATTAACTATTTTTTCTTTTAAAGGTTTTATCATTCTGATTGATGCAGCAATCATAACAATGGCAAAAACAACCATTATCAAAACCGATTTATGTAATGTAAATGAAGTTGTAGAAAAGATAACTTCAGGAATATTGGGCACAATGAATTTTCGCGTTAAGAAAACTGCTAGAATTGTGGGAACACCAAATAAAACTACTTTTTTAAAATCGACTAATTTTTGTTTTGCTTTTTGAACTCCACCAAATAATGCTGTTGTTCCAACTACAAATAAAGAATAGGCAGTTGCTAAAATAGGTTCAACACCCATAATGTAAACTAAAATGGGAACCGATAAAATAGAACCTCCACTTCCTATTAAACCAAGAGTAATTCCGACAAAAACCGCTAAAATGTATCCAATTATATGAGATATTTCCATTTACTAAATTTTGTGAAACAAAGGTTCGTATTTATACTTTTAAATTGAGTAACTATTGTTACAATTATACAACAATTTCAATAGAAGCTCTGTGTAACTTTATTCTTCCTTCGTTTTCTAAAGCTTTTAGCAATCTTGAAATTACTACACGTGAAGTATGCAAATCGTAAGCAATTTCTTGATGCGTATTTTGAACGTGATTTGTTTTATTGATTTTTGCTTTCTCAAATAGATAATTTAATAGACGTTCATCCATATTCATAAATGCCAAATTATCAATTGCTGTTAGCATTTCTTTCAATCGATTATTATAACTACTAAAAACAAAGTTTCTCCATGATTTGTATTTACCCAACCATTCTTCCATTTTGTTAACTGGAATCATGATTAGTTTTACATCAGTTTCGGCAACAGCTTTAATTTCGCTTTTAGTATCTCCAAGACAGCAAGCCATTGTCATAGCACAAGTATCTCCTTTTTCTATGAAGTATAATAATAGTTCACCTTCATCAAAATCTTCTCTTAGAATTTTGATTGCGCCTTTCAATAACAAAGGCATGTTTTTGATATAATCACCAAAATCTATTAACACATCTCCTTCTTTAAAATCATAGATTTTGGCTACTTGAGCTATTTCATCAAGAAGTTTTTCTTCAAAAATGGCACTGTAATTTTCCTTTACTATATCTAACATTATTATTTTTTTAGCATTTTTTCATACTCAGAAATCCATTGTTCTACAGTAACTTTTGAAAGTAATTCTCCAATTAAATCATAAGGAATATCATTCATTTTCTTAAAGCGTATGCAACTTTTTCCCATATCTAATTTTGATTTACAATATTTAGGATATTCAGCCGCAAACCAATCGTGTAGCTTTTTATCAGAATAAACCATCATATGATAGATGTTTATGGAGTTTTTTTGTGAAGCAATGGCAAAAAATGATAGAGGCAATTCAGGTGAGCAATGATATCCATTTGGATAAATAGAATGTGGTACAACATAACCCAACATACCATAAATCATTTGTTCTTCAAAACCTTTTGGAAGATTTTGTAACGTTACTTCACGAAGTTTTGACATAGCTTCTCTTCTATCTTCTGGAAGTTCTGCTATATATTGTTCAGGAGTTGTTGCTTTTGATTGCATATTCTAAATGTATTTGTAACAAAAATAAAATTTTATAACTAATTAATAGTATCAAAAGTAAAACTAATTTTTTTTAATAGTTTTACAACATAAAATATCGTTTACTTTATGTCGCACAAAAGTCCTTTAAGAGAAGATAAAACTTGTTTGAATTGCAATCACGTTGTTGCAAGTCGCTTTTGTCCGAATTGTGGTCAAGAAAACACTGAATCTCGTAAAACTTTTCATCATTTGTTTATACACTTCTTTGAGGATTTAACACATTATGAAAATGCTTTTTGGAAAACGATTAAAAATCTTTTATTACGTCCTGCTTCATTAACAAAAGAATATTTATCAGGGAAACGTTTGTCTTACCTTGCTCCTGTAAGATTGTATATTTTTATAAGTTTCGTTACGTTTTTTCTAATATCACTTTTACCAAGTGATATTGAAGAAGAAATTAAAGCTGAAGAAGCCAAAACAGAAAAAAAGCAAACTAAGGCTGCTGGCGGATTAATCAAAATTAAAGAAGGAAATAAGATTGAAGAAGATTCTGTTGACGCTTCTCCTCAAGAATTAAAATTAAAATCTTTATTTGAAGAAGGTAAAATAACGAAAAAAGAATATGATACATTAGTTGATTATACAAAAAAATCAATTGAAAAACAAGGTGCTTTTTCTTTTGGAAGTGTCAAGTATAAATCAATAAAAGAGCTTGATTCTATTCAAAAATTTGGTAAAAACAAGTTAAGCCCAATAAGCTATTGGTTTGCAAAAAAGTTGATGAAAGTTACACAAAACAAAAACTCCGATGAAATAATTCCTGCATTTATAGAATCATTCAAGCACAACATTCCAAAAGCATTATTTGTTTATATGCCACTATTTGCCTTTTTATTATGGTTGTTTCATGACAAAAAGAAATGGTACTATTTTGATCACGGTATTTTTACTTTACATTATTTTTCTTTCATGCTTTTAATAATTTTAATTTCAACATTTTTAATTAGATTTATTTATCTATTTGGAGAAAATGGAGTTACAGAAACTATTGATTTTATATTAAACTTAATTATTCCTTTTTGGTTTATATATTACTTTTACAGAGCAAGTAAAAATTTCTATCAAGGTACTCGAATAACATCATTCATAAAAAGTAGTTTGCTGCTATTTTTAAATACAATTTTGATGTTTTTTGTTTTACTCTTTTTTATAATCTATTCATTCATAACCATACATTAAAATATGAAAAAAATAATAATTACAGGTTTAGCGCTAATACTTTTATCTTGTTCTGGAGCGCAAAATAGTCCTTCTACCAAAACGACTAAACCCTTAGATGTTAATAGCTATATTAACTCAATAACTTCTGAAGAACTTAAAACAAGTCTTACCATTGTTGCTTCTGATGAAATGCAAGGAAGAGAAACTGGAAGTGAAGGACAAAAAAAAGCTGGACAATATCTTATTGAACAATATAAGAAAAACGGAATTCCTTTTCCGAAAGGCGCTGATAGTTATTATCAAAAAGTTCCAGCAGCTTATTTGAACGAAAAAAGAAATGAAAACCTACCAGACTCAGAAAACATTTGGGCTTTCATAGAAGGTTCAGAAAAACCAAATGAAATCATTGTTATTTCAGCTCATTACGATCACGTTGGAATGAAAAACGGAGAAATTTACAATGGTGCCGATGACGATGGCTCAGGAACTGTAGCACTTTTAGAAATAGCACAAGCTTTTCAGAAAGCAAAGAAAGAAGGTCACGGACCAAAACGTTCAATCCTTATTCTTCATGTAACCGGTGAAGAACATGGCTTACATGGTTCAAGATATTATTCTGAAAATCCTTTATTTCCTTTGGCAAATACAGTAGCTGATGTTAATATTGACATGATTGGTCGTCGTGATGAAGCTCATAAAGACAGTAATAATTATGTTTATGTGATTGGTTCCGATTATCTTTCTACAGATTTATATAACATTTGTGAAGCTGTAAATACGAAATACACTAAACTAAACTTAGATTACAAATACAACGACAGAAAAGACAAAAACCGTTTTTATTATCGTTCAGATCATTACAATTTTGCTAAAAATGGAATTCCATCGGTATTTTTATTTAATGGAGTTCATGCTGATTACCACAAAGCAACAGATGAAGTTGATAAAATTGAATTTGATGCTCTAACTAAAAGAACTCAATATGCTTTTGCAATTGCTTGGGAAATAGCCAACAGAGAAGCTCGACTTGTAGTTGATAAAGATGGTAAATAGATTATAAAAAAAAGCTCCGATTAATGTCGGAGCTTTTTTTATATTAAAATTTTGAAATAAATTCCTTTAACAATTTTTCTGAAAAAAATAAAGACGAATAAGAATCGTGCGCTTGTGGATTATTTAATTCGAAATCAGCTAATTTATCTAGATATAATTTCAGTTGTTCTTTAGTTAATAGATTTCTATAATCTTGCTCTTGACGAATCAAAGTTTTAATATATAGAGTCGTATCTCTTTCATCTTCAGAAACATTCATCTTATTGTAAATAACTAACAATTCTTTATATTGACTGATGAATAAATCCTTGAAAATTGGATTTTGTTCTTCAGTATAATTTACAATTCCGAAAGTAATCCTACCTTTTGTTTGCCAGAACATAGTTTCACCTTCTGCACCTTTGGCAACAAAATTTTGCATCACAGCAACTTTAAGCTTAATTGCTCTTTCGATCTGTCCAAAGGTTAAGATTGGAGCTAAAAATAATATTAATAAATATTTCATCTTTTAAAATTATAGAAACAAAAGTAAAATATTTTCAAAAATAAATAAGGCATTTAACTAATAATTAGTGAATATGAAAACTATTTACTTAATTTGAAAGCTATAACCAAACCTACTAAAATGAAAAATTATACAATTCAGGAAATTAATGCCATTCTAAATGGTGAAATTATCGGAACTACCAACAACACCATAACTGCTCCAGAGCAATTAGAAGTAGCTACTGAAAATGAAATTTCTTTCATTGGAAATAAAAAATACGAAAAATATTGGGCAGCTTCAAAAGCTTGTGCTGCTATAGTAAACCAAGATATTTCAATAGAACCAGGTGAAAATCGAGTGTTTATAAAAGTAAAAAATGCCGATTTAGCAATGTCTCAAGTTCTTGAGATGTTTGCACCTCCTACTCCACAATTTAGTCACGAAATTCACCCAACAGCTACCATTGATGCGTCTGCAAAAATTGGAAATGGTTCTAGAATTGGAGCTGGATGTTATGTTGGTCCAAATGTAGTTTTAGGCGAAAATGTTACTTTATATCCAAATGTAACCATTCTTGACGAATCGACTATTGGAAACAATACGGTGATTTGGCCTGGAGCTGTACTACGTGAAAGATGTCATGTTGGAGCCTATTGTATTTTGCATCCCAACTGTACCATTGGCGCTGATGGATTTGGTTTTAGACCATGTCCAGAAAGAGGATTGGCAAAAATTCCACAAATTGGTAATGTAATTCTTGGAAATAATGTAGAAATTGGTGCAAACTCTTCTGTAGATAGAGGCAAATTCAGTTCGACAATTCTTGGTGATGGATGTAAGATTGATAATTTAGTTCAAATTGGACACAATAGTAAACTTGGAAAATTCTGTATTATGGCAGGAAATAGTGGTTTAGCAGGTTCTGTTACTTTAGGAAATGGAGTAATGATTGGAGGAAGTGCTTCTATAAAAGACCATTTAACTATTGGTGATAGAGCTATTGTAGGAGCAGGTTCTGGAGTTGCAGCCGATGTTGAGGCAGGAAAAACTGTTTTAGGATATCCAGCAGTTGATGCACGAACAGCCTTAAAACAATGGGCAATTTTAAAGCGAATGGCTACAGAATAACTATTAATTAAACTATATAAACAAAAAAAGCCTTGAATTTCTTCAAGGCTTTTTAATTAAGGGTGGCTGACCGGGTTCGAACCGGCGACCCTCGGCACCACAAACCAATACTCTAACCAGCTGAGCTACAACCACCATTTTTAACGAGTGCAAATGTATTGCAAAAGTTTTATTTTACAAAGAAAAAATTAAAAAAATTATTTCAAATCACTTAAGCTATTGACTGTCAAATATCTTTCTACAGTATATCCTTCAGCGTAAGCAACACCTGTTATTCTTCCTAAGTCTTGGGCTCTATATTTTACACTATCTAAGAAATTTTTCGAACTTATAGGAGACTCTGGTTCTTTAGAATTTGGATCATAAAACTGTGAGCCATAAGCTAAAATTGATTGCATTTTAACTTCCATAAAACCTGAAATATCTACTACAAAATCGGGTTCCAAATTTTTCCATTGGATGTAATGATATACTACTTTTGGTCGCCAAGCATTTTGTTTTTCACCATTGCTTTCGGTTTCAATCATTCGTAAACCTGATAAAAAACAAGCGTCAGAAACTAATTTGCTTCCTTTTCCATGATCGATATGTCTATCATCAATAGCGTTACAAAGCACAATTTCAGGTTGGTATTTTCTTATCATTTCTATGATTTTCAACTGATGTGCTTCATCGTTTACAAAGAAACCATCGCGCATATCAAGATTCTCTCTAACAGAAACACCCAGAATTTGAGAAGCCTTAGCTGATTCCGAATTACGAATTTCAACTGAACCTCGAGTTCCTAATTCACCACGAGTTAGATCGATAATTCCGACTTTCTTTCCGAGAGAAATTTCTTTTGCAATAGTTCCGCTACAACCCAATTCGATATCGTCTGGATGAGCGCCAAATGCTAATATATCTAGTTTCATTTTTAATATTGTATAATGATTATCTAATTTTATAATACACTTTTAATAGTCAAAGCCTTATTTTGTGTTTCTATAAATTCTTTTTCAGGATTACTATCTTTTGTAATTCCGCAACCAATATATAAATTTACTTCTTTATTTTCAATTTTCATGCATCGCAAGTTCACAAATAAATCCGTTTGTTTTTCTTTAAAGGTTTGAAAATCCTTATTCCATTCTCCTAAAAAACCTGAATAAAATTCTCTATTATAACCTTCGTTTTCTAAAATAAATTGTTTGGCAACCTCTTTTGGAAATCCACAAACTGCAGGTGTTGGATGTAACGAATCGATAATATTCGGAATACTATTCCTATCCTCAATTTCAGCTTGAATGTCTGTTTTAAGATGTACTAAATTTCCAGCTTGTTGATTATACGGTTTTGAATAAGTTACATTTTCTGAAAAATATTTTAAGTTCTTTACAATGAAATCGGTAACTATTTGCTGTTCTGAAATTTCTTTATCCTGCCATTTAATCAATTCTAAACCAGTGTTTAATTGTGTTCCAGCTAAAGAAACTGTTTTAACCAATTTTTCATCTATTTTTAAAAACTGTTCCGGTGTTGCACCCATCCAAAAACCAATTTTAGGATGATAAAAACAATATTTAAA
Source organism: Flavobacterium chungnamense (assembly GCF_039539165.1). Taxonomy (NCBI): domain Bacteria; kingdom Pseudomonadati; phylum Bacteroidota; class Flavobacteriia; order Flavobacteriales; family Flavobacteriaceae; genus Flavobacterium; species Flavobacterium chungnamense. The sequence goes on along the minus strand of NZ_BAABCS010000031.1, from coordinate 33,081 downwards.
TGCCGATTTGTAATTAAATAGTAGTTTTCTAAAAACCAATTCAATATCAAAATTATCAATTTGTGTGGTTTCCTTTCTTGATAAAACTACTTTTTCAAATGCTCCATTTTGAATAGAGTCAATTCCTTTTTTTACCAAACTCTCAAACTTAACTTTATCCTCTAAATTGGTTTCTGATTTAAAATTATTTTCAAAAATAAAATCCGAATTTGATATTGTTTCGAAATAAATATCCGAATTCTCTTCAGGAATTAAATACCTTTTTTGATTATCAAAAGATACAAATGCAAAACCACTTTTATCATTTTCAAGCTCAAATAGCGAATCATTTTTCTGAAGAAAAGCAATTATCTTGTCGGAATTAGGTTTGCAATAACAAACAAATGGAAGTTTGTTTTTGAACTGCTCTTTTACTTTTAGAAATAAGAAACTCATCGTCCTTTACTTGGTAAAATCATGTTAGTTAGTTTGCACAACGATATTAATCTATCGGTTTCATCTACAATTCTAATTTCCCAAAGATGAATACTCGCACCTTTGTGAAGAATTTTAGCTGTCGCTGTTACCATTCCTTCACGTTTACTTCTAACATGGTTGGCAGAAATCTCTATACCGCGCACTTCTTGTTTTTCTGGATTAACAAACATAATGGATGCTGCACTTCCAACGCTTTCTGCTAAAGCAACAGAAGCACCACCATGCAACAATCCCATGGGTTGATGCACTCTAGGATTTACAGGCATCGTTGCCACTAGAAAATCCTCACCAGCGTCGATGTATTCAATCTCTAATGTTTGCATCAAAGTATTTTTAGACCACTCGTTACATAGTTGTAACATCTTCTCTTTATCAAATGACATAGCAATAATTTTATACAAAATTAGTCATTTTTAAATTACTTGATTAGGAAGTAAACTAATAAGTAACTTTTGACGTTATCTATTTTTGAAATTTCAAATTATTACATACATTTACCAAAATTCAGTGATCCATGCGTAAATTACTTTTTTTATTATTTATAACTATTGCTCTAAGTTCTTGTAGAAAAGACTTTGAATTTGAACCGAATACTGGCGGATTATCATTTTCAAAAGACACCGTTTATCTTGATACTGTTTTTACTAACATTGGTTCAAGCACCTACAGATTAAAAGTTTACAACAAAAGTGACAAAGACATCTCAATCCCTAAAGTTCAATTAGGAAAAGGCATCAACTCTAAGTACCGATTAATGATTGACGGAATGACTGGAGATGCTGGTGCTCAAGGTAAAATCTTTAGTAATGTAGAATTGCTTGCTAAAGACAGTTTGTTCATTTTCATTGAAGTTACAAGTGATGTTGCAAGTGCTAATCCTACTGATTTCCTTTACACAGACCAAATACAATTCACAAACGTCACTGGTGCGCCGCAAACTGTGGAATTGGTGACTTTAATTCAAGATGCTATTTTCATCTATCCAAATCGTACTCAGAATATTGATAATTCATATACCTATGAAAATATTTCTTTAGGACTAGATACTGACGGAAATGAAATTAAACTCATAGGAAGTAATTTAAGTGAAACCGATCCTGTAAATGGTGATGAACTCCATTGGACCAGTGCAAAACCCTATGTAGTTTACGGCAATGCTTTAGTTCCGAATGGAAAAACTCTTGTTGTAGATTCAGGAGCCAGAGTACATTTTCATGCCAATTCAAGTTTGATAGTCAATCAAAATGCATCCATTCAAGTAAATGGAGGAAATCCACCTGCCAATAATCCAGAGAATATAACCAATGAAGTGATTTTTGAAGGAGACAGATTAGAACCTTCATTTGCAAATGTTCCTGGACAATGGGGATCAATAATAATTTTATCGGAGTTAAATAGTAACACCATTAATTATCTTACTATAAAAAATGCTACTGTTGGATTATTAGCACAAAAAAGATTAGCTGTAGATGAAGACGACACACATCAACCTAAAGTTACAATAACCAATTCTCAAATATACAATTGTTCCAACGTAGGTATCTTAGGTAGAGATGCGCAAATTACTGGTTCTAACTTAGTTGTCAACTATTGTGGTGAAGCAAGTTTGGCGGCAACTCTTGGTGGTTCTTATAATTTCACACATTGTACCTTTAACAATAATTGGAATAGCTCAAGTCAGGTTGCTGTACTTTTGAGTAATTATTTAGAAACATCTACTACGCTTTATATTAGTGATTTGAATGCAGCAAACTTTAACAATTGTATTATTTATGGAAGTAATCAAATAGAAATGTTCCTTGATAAAAAAACAGAAGCGCCTTCACTATTTAATTACAAATTCAATCATTGTTTGATTAAATTCAACAACATCAACAACCAGTTTTCAAACAATCCTTTGTATCCACCAACTAATACAACTGACTATACTTCTTGTTATATCGCAACTAATTCTTCTACATTCAATCCGAAGTTTAAGAATGTGGCTAAAAATAAATTATGGTTAAGCGAAGCTTGGAATACAGCAATGACAAATGATGCTGTATTTAGCTCTTTCAATGATATTGTTGGCAATTCACGAAGTTCTAATGTTGCATTGGGTGCTTATCAATTTGTTCCTTAAAAAACCAAATAAATTTAAAAGGTTTCAGTTATTTTAATTGAAACCTTTTTTTTTACAAAATTGTCAAAAACTCGTTAAAAACTATTTGCTTCTTTTTTGGCACTCCACACTATTTGACTTAAATTTGCACCACAACTAAAATTGAACCTTAATCAGATTAGAATCTGAAACAAGTTCAGATTAAACAACAACACAATGATTCACTTTTTCGGAAACGAAACCGCTACTGTATTTGCTGTGCAATCACACAACAAATTATCCGCAGAAACTACCTCAAAATTAAATTGGCTTTTTGGCAACGCACATAAAATAGATAAATCCGTACTTGCGGATTTTTTTGTTGGTCCACGTGCCGCTATGGTTACTCCTTGGAGCACCAATGCAGTTGAAATTACTCAAAACATGGGAATCGAAGGCATCATCAGAATTGAAGAATTTGAAAAAGTTTCAAGTGATTTCTCCGATTTTGATCCAATGCTTTTGCAAAAATATTTAGAATTAAATCAAGATATTTTCACCATCAATATTCAACCAGAAGCTATTCTTGAAATTGAAGATATTTCCGCTTACAACAAGCAAGAAGGTTTGGCGCTAAACGATGAAGAAGTAATTTATTTAGAAAATCTATCTAAAAAACTAAACAGAAAATTAACTGATTCCGAGATTTTTGCCTTTTCACAAGCTAATTCTGAACATTGTCGCCATAAAATTTTCAACGGAACTTTTATCATTGATGGCGTTGAAAAAGAAACTTCTTTATTCAAATTGATTAAGAAAACATCCTCTGAAAATCCGAACGATATTGTTTCCGCATACAAAGATAATGTAGCTTTTGTAAAAGGTCCGAAAGTGACTCAATTTGCTCCAAAAAGTGCAGATAAACCCGATTTTTACCAAGAAACAGCATTTGATTCCGTACTTTCTTTAAAAGCAGAAACCCACAATTTCCCAACAACTGTTGAACCTTTCAATGGTGCTGCAACTGGTTCTGGTGGTGAAATAAGAGATAGATTAGCAGGTGGACAAGGTTCGCTTCCTTTAGCTGGAACTGCAGTTTATATGACTTCTTATTCAAGATTAACCAACAATCGAAAATATGAAGAAGCTATGGCAGAACGTCCATGGTTGTACCAAACTCCAATGGATATTTTGATAAAAGCATCCAATGGAGCGTCCGATTTTGGAAATAAATTTGGACAACCTTTGATTACTGGTTCGGTTTTGACATTTGAACATAGTGAGGCTTCGAGTACCTCAGCCTCCGACACTTTGACAAGCTCAGCGCAAGTAAGAAAGTTAGGTTACGACAAAGTAATCATGCAAGCCGGTGGAATTGGTTACGGAAAGTTAGATCAAGCCCTAAAAAAGAAACCACAAGAAGGCGATAAAATCGTGATTCTTGGTGGTGAAAATTATAGAATTGGAATGGGTGGTGCAGCAGTATCCTCAGCAGATACTGGAGCTTTTGGTTCAGGAATTGAATTGAATGCTATTCAACGTTCGAATCCTGAAATGCAAAAACGTGCTGCCAATGCCATTCGTGGTTTGGTAGAAAGCGATAACAATCCAATTGTTTCTATTCACGATCATGGTGCTGGTGGGCATTTGAATTGTCTTTCAGAATTAGTGGAAGAAACTGGTGGATTAATCGATTTAGATAAATTGCCAGTTGGTGATCCAACGCTTTCTGCTAAAGAAATTATTGGTAACGAATCGCAAGAACGAATGGGATTGGTTATTGGTCAAAAAGATATCGAAACACTTCAAAAAATTGCTGATAGAGAACGTTCTCCAATGTATCAAGTTGGTGATGTTACTAATGACCATAGATTTACTTTTGAGTCGAAAACTACTGGTGCAAAACCAATGGATTATGCGCTAGAAGACTTTTTCGGAAGTTCGCCAAAAACCATTATAACTGACAAAACTATTGTTAGAAATTATAGTGATTTAGACTATTCGCAAGAAAATATTCCGGCTTATTTAGAAGAAGTTTTAAAGCTAGAAGCTGTTGCTTGTAAAGATTGGTTAACTAATAAAGTCGATCGTTGTGTTGGTGGAAAAGTGGCCAAACAACAATGCGCTGGACCATTGCAATTGCCATTGAATAACGTTGGTGTAATGGCTTTGGATTATAATGGCAAAGAAGGAATTGCAACATCAATTGGGCACGCTCCTATTTCGGCATTGATTGACCCTAAAGCTGGAAGTAGAAATGCTATTGCCGAAGCGTTATCAAATATCGTTTTTGCTCCTTTAAAAGATAACTTAAAATCCGTTTCACTTTCTGCCAACTGGATGTGGGCTTGTAAAAATGAAGGTGAAGATGCTAGATTGTATGAAGCTGTTGAAGCTTGTTCAGAGTTTGCTATCGAATTGGGAATCAATATTCCAACTGGAAAAGATTCGCTTTCTATGAAACAAAAATATCCAAATGATGAAGTAATTGCTCCAGGAACAGTTATTATTTCGGCCGCTGGAAATTGTTCGAATATTACTAAAGTAGTGGAACCTGTTTTGCAAAAAAATAAAGGTTCAATTTACTACATCAATTTATCGCAAGATGATTTTAAATTGGGTGGAAGTTCGTTTGCTCAAACCTTAAATAAGATTGGTTCTGAAACTCCAACAATCAAAGATTCCAAATTTTTCAAGAACGCATTTAATATAATTCAATGGTTAATTAAAGACAGACAAATCGTTGCAGGACATGATATTGGAAGTGGTGGATTAATCACAACTTTATTAGAAATGTGTTTTGCTGATGTGAATTTGGGTGCTAAAATTTCTTTTGATGTTTTCAAAGAAAAAGATTTAGTCAAAATTCTATTTGCAGAAAATATTGGAATTGTTCTTCAAGCAAAAGACGATGTTGTTTTTGAAAAAGCATTTGAAGGTTTAGAATACTATAAACTTGGTTCTGTTGAAAGTTCTGATGTTTTAGAAATTGATAGTTTCAAGTTTCAAGTTTCAAGTTATAGAGAAATGTGGTTTGAAACCTCTTTCCTACTCGACCAAAAACAAACTAAAAATAATAAAGCTAAAGAGCGTTTTGATAATTTAGGGCAACAAGCTTTACAATATAAATTTCCTATTCATTTTACAGGATTGAAACCTGTAATTGATGCAACAAAACCTCGCCCTAAAGCAGCTATTATTCGTGAGAAAGGAAGTAATTCTGAGCGTGAAATGGCTAATGCCATGTACTTAGCTGGATTTGATGTCAAAGACGTTCACATGACCGATTTGATTTCGGGAAGAGAAACTTTGGAAGACATTCAGTTTATTGGTGCTGTTGGTGGATTCTCCAATTCGGATGTTTTGGGTTCGGCTAAAGGTTGGGCTGGAGCATTCAAATACAACGAAAAAGCAAACATTGCTCTGAAAAAATTCTTTGAACGTGAAGACACACTTTCTGTTGGAATTTGTAATGGTTGTCAGTTGTTTATGGAATTAGAATTGGTAAATCCAGAACATGAAGTTCATGGAAAAATGCTTCATAACGATTCGCACAAACACGAAAGCGGATTTACATCGGTAACGATTCAAGAAAATCATTCTGTGATGTTGAATACTTTGGCTGGGACAACTCTTGGTGTTTGGATTTCGCATGGTGAAGGAAAATTCAAATTGCCTTATGCTGAAGATAAATACAACATTGTAGCCAAATATGCTTACGAAGGTTATCCTGCCAATCCAAATGGTTCTGATTTCAACACAGCGATGATGTGCGACAAAACTGGAAGACATTTGGTAATGATGCCACACATTGAACGCTCAACATTTCCTTGGAATTGGGCTTACTATCCAACTGATAAAAAGGATGAAGTTTCACCATGGATTGAAGCTTTTATCAATGCAAGACTTTGGATTGAAAAACAATAACTCGTTTTATAAAACATTTGAAATCCTTAATTGTGTTAAAGCAATTAAGGATTTTTTTATATATTTACGAGTACTTACAAACAGTTATAATTATTTGTAAATGTTTGTTTGTGAAACATATACATAAGTTGTATGCAAAATTCTGAAAATGGGATGCATAAAAATTTTTTAGTATAAAGTAAATACAATAAAATAAAAAAAATTAAAACTATAAAAACAATTAAATTAAATTATTATGAAGAAAATTATTAATGCATTATTATTTTTAGCTATAGTGACAAACTGCCTATCACAAGTAAAAGTATCAGACACAAAAGTACCAGAACTGATTGGAGAAATTAGATTAATGGGTAAATTAAACATAAGTCTTACTAAAGACAATGGAATATGTGAATTAACATATATAGATGAAAAATTTACTCAAATTACAAATTATAAATCGTTCTTATTCAGAGAATCAGACATTGAAACCATTTATAACTTATTAACATCTGAACAAGAAAAAGGAACGAAAAAGACTATAGAACTAGAAGATGGAGGTCGCTTAGATATTGAATTTAATAAATCAATGGGAAGTAAATACATTACAATATATCATATCGATAAAGCTGGTGTTATTGGAATGTGTAGAATGAATTTAAAACAAATAAATAAAGTTTTTGGAAAAAGTACTAAATAGTTAAAAATAAAGCCATCGTACAACAAAAGTTTGGCAATATGGTGGATTTAGGCTTAATTTAAAATTGGTTTTATACTTGCAAAATCAGTTTTTAACCATTAGTTTATGCTTCCTTAATATGCCACATCCCACGCTACAGCGCGAATCCCTTCGCGTGATAACTAAATAAGCTAAAGCAGTATTGAGAAATAAAACCAAATTAAAATATTTTAGAAAAAAATACTTTATTTACAATACATGACACGCGAAACGATTCGCGCGGTAGCTAAGGAAAGTATTCACGCTTTAGCGAGGGTTTTATAAGACATTTGAAATCCATAATTGTGTTAAAGCAATTAAGGATTTTTTTATATATTTACGAATACTTACAAACAGTTACTAGGCATTTGTAAATGTTTGTTTGTGGAGCTTATATACAAGTTACCAATAATAATATAGCATCTAGATTGGAAAAAGAATATCACAATATTTATGACAACGAAAAATTAAAATCATTGATAGATTCTAATAATGTCATCAATTGTGACATTTGTATTAGACAATCTAATTCAAAAGACAAAGTTCTAAGTCTAAAGAATGTAAAAGCTATTAATGGTAATCTTAGTATAGATTCTGATGATTTAATTGATTTAGGAGGACTTGAATTAATAAATGGAAATTTTTGGTTATCCACTTGTAAAAATCTAAAATCCTTAAATAATTTAATTGAAATTAATGGTGAAGCCAATTTAAGATATTCGTCAATTGAATATTTAGGAGAGCTCACTCATGTTCATGGAAAGCTTTCCTTGAGAGACACGAATATCACAAATCTAAATAATTTGCAATTTGTCGGAGGTGAACTATTTCTCCCAAAACGGTTAGAAAAAATATCAATTTCAAAAATAATTATTAAGGGAAAAGTTAGATATTGGAATGATAAAGACACTTCAAATATATCTAAACTGAACCAAAAAAAAGAATGGGGACAATCAAATAATTTACATTTTTCTGAGATTCATTCTCTAGAATTAGATAACAAAAAGCGATTCGTTACTGGAAAATATCTTGTGAGAAAATGTTTTAATCCAAGTGAATTAAACAATCACATAACTGAAAACTCAGATGATTTTTTTCAATTTATTGATAAAAAGTTAGAAGAGCTATATGGAAATAAATACTCGTTTTTTCATTCAATATTTAATGAACTTAAATCTGTTAAAGAACTTAATAGCGAATTTCCAAATTATAAAATAGACAAGAGAAAGCAATTAGATTACTTTGAAATAAATAAAAGTGTAAATGAAATAATAAACAAAAATAAAAACAACACTCCTTTCTATAAATATTTTTCAGCATTAAAACAATTCAAAATCGAATATCAATTTTCAGGATATACGGCAAAATATTTACTAAGATACAACGAGCACAAACTTACATTATGTGAAAGTACAGGAATAGATAAAAACTCATTTATTTATTTTATTGAAAATTCCATATTATCAATCTTCTCCATTTTCGTAATTTCAAATCAAAATGAATACAGAGTTTCTAAAGGTTTGCCTAAAATTGGTGAGGGTTGGTTATCAGAAACGGAACTTTATCAGAATCTTAAAAAACATTTTAGTTCCTACAAAGTTCAACAACATGGTAAAACAAAATGGTTAGGTAAACAACACATTGATATTTGGTTTCCTCAACTTAATATAGGCGTAGAATTTCATGGAAAACAACACTACGAACCAGTAAAACACTTTGGAGGAATTGAAGCATTTATAAAAAATCAAGAACGTGACTTGAGAAAAAAAGAGCTTTTTAAAGTCAACAACTCAACTCTAATTGAAGTTACGCATGGATTCGATTATGAAAAACTAATTAATGAGATTGAGCAAATAATTATTGCTGCTAAATCATAAAAAAATATAATTTAAAATAATTACTACCCCACGCTACCATGCGAATCACTTCGCATAGGAACTAAACAAGCAAAAGCAGTAATTGAGAAATAAAAACCATATTAAAATATTTTCAAAAAATACTAAATTTACAAAACATTACACGCGAAAGGATTCGCGAGGTATCGAAGAATACCAGACTTTGGATTGTAAAACAATAAATAAAAAAACTGCCCTAAAGCAGTTTTCCTAAACTAACCAACAATACAAAAAAGTAAAACTAAAAACTTTTAAAACTTATCGGTTTCTAAAACCCTAATGTTTCCGGGATAAAGAACACTTGGGTCCCACGCTAACGCGCGAATCCCTTCGCGTGGTAACTAAACAAGCTAAAGCAGTAATTGAGGAGTAAAAAACATATTAAATTATTTTATCAAAAAACTATATTTACAATACATGTCACGCGAAAGGATTCGGACGTTATCGAGGAAATGTTTTAAAAGAACGAGAACGATTAAAGAAAATGGCGATTATTAACTTTAGAAATGAGTACCAAAAATTAAAATTAACAAAAATCAAAAAAAACATTTATATTTGAATTATTAACTAAATACTCTCATTGGAAAAGTCAAATTTAGTTTGAAGATGTACAATTAATTATTTAAGTTCAATTTGAAATAGGCAGCAGAAATGAAACACATTTTAGTTACATTAATATTACTTACTCAATTTATTTGTTTTTCACAAAAACAAGATAGAGAAAAAGAAATGCGAGAAACAATTTCATGGATAAATAATAAATTAAGGGACAAAGGGGTAGATCAAAATTTCTTATTTCAAGAAATTGTTTATGTAAAAGGTGAACCAATTCTTTATTTGGTTCAGTCACCGGGCATATGTTCGGATAAATGCGATATTGTACAAATTCCAATTAAAAAAATTAAACATATTAGATTTGCGGAGGCAACGAATCATCTTTTATACTTTGAAACAAAAAATAGTGAAGAAATAATTTGGTATCAAAGTGAAGACAAATCTTGTGGTCAAATTGGTGATTATACTTTTATTGAATTGTGGGGTTCTATTGAACAGAATAATTTGATTTTGAGATTACAAAATGCATTTTCTTATTTAATGGAACTTTACGATAATGATGGCGTTGAAAAGTTTTAATCCGGTCATAGCCACGAGATGCTTTTAAAACCACGCTACCGTGCGAATCCCTTCTCGTGTTAACTAAATAAGCTAAAGCAGTATTGAGAAATAAAAACCATATTAAAATATTTTAGAAAAAAATACTTTATTTACAATATATGACACGCGAAAGGATTCGCGCGGTAGCGAGGGATATATGGCTGATTGGATAAATTATATTGCTAGAAAAAAAAATGTTTCAGAAATTGAAATAGACATTTTGAATAAGAAGGTAACTCCAACAGAAGTTAATATACAACCGCTAATTGCCGACTTGGAAAAGTTGAAAAATATAATCCAAGCAGAACTGAAAAGTTGTGGCTTTGAAATGTCTTTTATTACAATTGCAAAAATGCGTTTTGAAATTCCATTCAATTCTCCAAATACAAATCCTATTGTATATTGTTATCCATTTTTGGAAGACGAAAAGGGAAAAATATATAAACCGAAAAATAGGATTGTTGAAGTTGCTTACGAAGTAAATTTCAATCCAATAAAAAAAGTTAGATATTTAATAATGGAAAAAATTAACCGCCTAGTAAAATAAAGGTAGCTAATAACAGCCGTTTGGCGTCATTCTGTCTGAACAAAAAAATGAATAGAATTAAAAAAATAAGAGGTCACAAAAAAATTCAGAAAAAAATTCAAAATTGGATTGAACAAAATAGAACTATAAATATTAGTGACTTTTTGGCAAACAAATATTGTTATACTTATGTTTCATTGAATCCTTATTTTAACATTTCAGTTAATGATAGTAATATTCCAGAACCAAAAAAAGAAACTAGAAAACAAATTATATTAGGTTTACAAGAAATATATAATAATTGGAAAATTGAACTTGATAAATTGAATCAACCATATTTTTTAAAAATTTATTTATTTGAGCCTCGAATTTCAAAATCACAAGTTATTTGTGCAATTGGAAAAGAAAAAATCGAATATTATAAAAATTTCTTTCGTATTGCGGATAAGGATAATAGCTTGTCAAATTTTAAAAAAATAATAAGTTCTGATTTTAAGTGGAAAACTCATCTAGATGATGATATATATAGTGAACAAGAATTACTGTCTCCAGAAAGCTATTATTATAGTGAAGAAGATTACAATTATTGCAAAAAACTATTGAAAAAATTACAAAATAAAAATTATACTAAAGTAAAGACAGAAGATGAATATGGAAAAGATTATCTGTATTATGTACCTAAAGGTAAAGTCTTTATTGGTGGAAAATAAAAAAAGAAACCCTAACAGAAGTTTAGCAAGATTCCGAATTTTGTGGTAAAATCATGACTTTGGATTAAAAAAAATAAAAAAAAACTGCCCTAAAGCAGTTTTCCTAAACTAACCAACAATACAAAAAGTAAAACTAAAAACTTTTAAAACTTATCGGTTTCCAAAACCCTCAGGTTTCCGGGATAAAGAACACTTGGGTCATCTTCTGCTGTTACAAAAATCAGTTTCGGTTTAGAGGATGAAACCGTTTCAAATTTTACATGAAGTTTTGATGTGCTAATAATTTGTCCCAGATTAATAGGATTATCATCTTCAGTCAACATCCAAACAACATACGTCATTCTTGGTGGATTCAATCGTTCTGGTTCTGCCAAATACGAAATTTGTAATTCAATATTATAATTGTTGTTTTTATCTTTTTTTACCGAAACTTCGCCTCTTGCAGCAGGAGTTATAGGTGAATTATTAAAAACGGTTTTCTTAGCACATGAAACACTTAATACTAAAAACAAAATCGAAAGAATCAAAATTACTTGTTTAATACTTATTGAAAATTTTATTGTTTTCATGATGGTTATTTTTTCATGTTACGCGCCGCCATATTTGAAATAGATTTACCTAAATCATCCATATCGTTGTTAAATTCTACTTTAAACAATTCCCATTTTTCTGAAGTTCCTTGTTGATCATAGTCTTGAAGTTTAGCTTTCAGTTCTTCATTTTTCTCTTCTAATTTGGCTAACTGTTCTGTATACATTGCCTTGTTAGAATCTTTTGAAGCATTGATAGTCGCTTTCATATCATCAATTTGTCGTTGATTTTCATCAAGTTTCAATTCGATACTAGATTTGAAAGTATTATAATCGCTAACAGAATCTAATTTAGATTGTTGCAAAGCAGCTTCTGCATCTACAACATCTTCTTGTGCGTTTTCTAGTTCGCCTTCTTTAGCTTTTGGAGAATTATTACAACTTACTAAAAGCAAGCCCATAAAACTCATTAAAACCACTAATTTTAATATATGTTTTTTCATTTTTTGAGATTTTAAAATTTTGCAATGGCCTTTATACTAACCAACTCTAAAGGCCAAAGCAAAAATATTATTTAGTAACGTGATCCGAATTCATTTGCAAAAGAGCATTGGCTTTTTCTTTCAAACTTGAAGAAACACTTTCGAATTTTCCTTCCACCATACCTTCTAATTCGGCTGCTTTGTCTTTCAACATTTTAGCATCTTTAGAAACCATTTTTTTGAAATCTTTGGCTTCACGACTCATTTTTTTCTTGAAATCTTTAGCCATATCTTCTGCTCCACCAGCAATCATACTTCTTGTTCTTGTTCCTTTATGTGGAGCAAATAAAACTCCAAGAGTTACTCCAACTAATGCTCCAACTACTAAAGAACCAACTATTTTTCCTGTGTTATTTGAATTGTCCATTTTTATTTTATTTAAAATTTATATCCTATTGTTGCTTGATACCACATGTTTTTGTAACGTGGCGTTGTAGAATTTCCATCACCATCATTATTCTTAACATCCCATCCTCCTCTTAATCCGATAACTAAATGGTCAATATTAAAATCGACACCACCAGTTAAACCAAAAATGTTTTTACGTAAATTACTGTTATCAAATTCATCTTGTTGTGATGTAGATAAAGAACCACCAGTAAAATCATCAGTTTGTTTCATTAAGAAAGAAAATTGAGGACCGAACAATAAAGAAACATATTCAACTGGTTTAATAGAAATTAAAATTGGCACATCAATAAAATCTGTTGTTCTTGTCATTTCATAATTGGTTCCTAAAAAAGTACCTGTAGATTTGAATCCTTTTTGAGAATACAAAACCTCTGGTTGAATGCCAAATATTTTTCCTAAAGGAACTACTACAAATGCTCCTGCTGCTAATCCGAATTTTCCATCTGCTACAAAATCTTCTCCCTCTGAATCATATACATTGGAGTAGTTAGTACCTGCTTTTACACCTAAAGTCAATTTGGCGCGATTGTCAGTTGTAGTAGTTGTTTGTGCTTTCAAACTTGTCGTTGCAAAAGCAACAAATGCGATCATTATGATTGCGTTTTTCATTTTTTTTTATTTAAGTTATATGCGTATTATTCATTATATTATAAAACCTTTCTGCCGCTAATTATTCTAAGTAGAATAGCTACAATTGCTATTACTAATAAAATATGTATTAGACTTCCTGTATTGTAAACAAAAAATCCTAAAGCCCAAGAAATAATTAAAATCACCGCTATTAGATATAGTAAATTGTTCATGATGTTTGTTTGTTTTTAGTTACTATTTAACTCCATTATTATACTTCAAAGGTACTATGGTGATAAAGCTTTTGTGTTACATTATCAACTATTCATTTTACACATTTACCACATTAATTATGTTTATATTTTGTTGGAATAATAAGTAACGGAATTGAAGTTTGATTCAAGACAGTTTCTGTAGTACTTCCAATAAGGACTTGCTCTAACCATTTTTGACTGTGTGAACCCATAACAATCAAATCTACTTTTAAATGCTTTGCAGTTTTAAGAATTACTTCTGCAAACTCACCATTTTCAACTAAGGTTTTAATTTTTGAATCACCTAGATGTTTTTTGATTTTATCTAAATAATAACTTGCTGCATCACTCATACCATCAGCATTCATATATTGATAGAAAGTGGCACTATCAAAATCGCCAATTCCTGTAAAAGGAGAGGTCAAAAAAGAGGTATAATACACTTCATTTTCAACTACGTGTAGCAAAGTAACCTCAGCATGCATGGCTTTTGCAAACGAAAAACCAATTTCTGCTATTTTTGTTGCTGTTGGATTATAATCCAATGCCAATAATACTTTTTTCATTGTGTCCATTTTTATCTTTTTATAAGTGAGAACGTAAAATCCAAGCCATTTTTTCATGCTCTTCCATCAATCCTGTTATAAAATCGGTTGATCCAGCATCGTGAAATTCTTTATCAAATTTGGAAATATTCTCTCTCAAGTTTATAATCACACTTTCATGATCTACCAGTAACTCTTTTATAAAACCTTTACTATCGTTTTTCTCACTAGCAACTTCTGTAAGCTGTGTTAAACTCAAAAAGTCAGCTAAACTTGCTGGTGTATAAAAACCTAATTTGCGAATACGCTCAGCAACTTCATCAATAAATCCTTCTAATTGTCTGTATTGTAATTCGAGAAAGGTGTGTTTTTCAAAGAAATCTGGACCTTCTAAATTCCAATGCGCTTTTCTTGTTTTAGTATAAAGTACAAACTCGTCGGCTAAAATTTTTGACAATTCATCAACAACCGATTGACCATTTTTTTCTGTAATTCCGATATGTGCTTTCATTTTTATATTTGTTAAAAATTAAAATTTATAATTAAGAAGTTTGAAATACCTCATCATACAATTGCACTTCAACTTTTGAATTTTGAATTTCTTCAAAAACCAATCGAGCCAATAAGTAACTTACTGTTGATTCTGCTCCTTGATTTAAATTCACATGATGCTCTTCCAATCCATCATAACATCCACCTGTAGAAGGATTATAAACTATTTGATGCAAATGATTTTTTCCCAAAAACCAATTAAATGCGGTTTCAATTTTTTCTAAATATCTTGCTTCATTAAATGAATTATAAAAAGTATTTAATGCCAATATAGTATAGGTAACATCAATTGGTTGCTCGCCAAAATCATTAGCTCTTTTATCTCTATGATGCCAACCTTGGTTGGATATTACCTTAATTTGATTATCTCTAAAAATGATTGATAATAAAAAGTCAAAAGAAGTCTTAGCAATTTTTCTATACAGTAAACTACCCGAACTCATAGAAGCATATAACATCGCTTCGGGTAAAAGACTATTGGCATAGGTTAAATAATTCTCAAACCATTTCCAATTTTTATCAGAAACACCTCTGAATTTAGAAACTAAATTATCTGCTAGCTGAGTAATTATAACTTTAATAATTTCATTATCATTACCTAAATTATAAAAATAAAGACCTTTTATAGTAAAGGCAATGGCTCTAGGAGAATGAAAAGTAGCAATATTTCTCAAAGATTTCCCTAAGGTCGTGATAGCAATATTAATCAACTTTTCACTAAATAAGCTCTTATAAGAACTAAACTCTCCCAAAGCCCATATAGCTCTTCCATTAGAATCTTCAAGATTTTCATTTTGGTTTTTCAGGAAGAAATTTCCTTCTCTATCGACATAATTTAAAAAACTTCCATCTTCTTGCTGACAAAAAACAATGAAATCAAGATAGGTTGTAATTAACTCTAAATCATCAACATCACCAGTCAGTTCATAATGTTTTGATACAGAAATTAAAGCACGAGCATTGTCGTCTAAAGTATAACCTGAATCTAAATCGGGTACTGATATTTGTGAAAACTGAATCATTCCATCGTTTGTAGTCAATCTTTTTATATGATCTAATGATATTTTAGGTAATTCATATTTCAATTCCACTTTATGTTTTGCTAAACTACTTTTTGTTAATTCAATATGAGCAATAGCAGCATTTTGCCATGAAGTTGAACTTATGGTATGCAACGCATTAAGTCGCATTTCTTTCAACAATTTAGGATCAAAAAGCAATTTAATGGTTGCTTCTGCTAATTGCTTTGAATTTTGAAAATCAAAGTTAATTCCGGAACCATCTAATAATTCTTTAGCATGCGGAATTGGTGTTGAAATGACTGGACAACCGCAAGCCAAAGCGTAAGCTAAAGTTCCGCTCACAGCTTGATTGGGATCTTTTGAAGTGAAAAGATAAATCTTTGTTCGTTGCAAATAATCCATTAATTCTTGGAGTGATAAATATCGGTTTATGAAACGAACATTATTTTGCAATCCCAATTCAAATACTTTTTCGTAAAGCGAATTTCTATATTTTTCACCGTCACGTTTAAGAACTTCTGGATGTGTTTTTCCAATTACTAAATAGATAACATTAGGAAATCTTTCAATGATTTTTGGTAAAGCTTCAATTGCAGTTTCTATACTTTTTCCTTCACTCAATAAACCAAAGGTGGAAAGCACAATTCTGTCGGCTAAGTGAATTTTTGTCTTATTTTCAGAAACTTCACCTGAGTTGACCAAATGGGTTCCGTGAGCAATTACAGTAATTTTTTGACTTGCAATTCCATAATCGCTTTTCAATAATGCCGCAGAAATTTTAGTCATTACAATAACCGAGTCAGAACAATCAATAATCTTGCGAACTATTTTTTTAAGTTTTGAATTTGGATTAGGTAAAACCGTATGAAAGGTAGTTGTTATTGGTCTTTTTAAATTTGCCATTAACTTAAGTAAATAGTTTCCATTTTCACCTCCAAACAAGCCAAATTCATGTTGCAAGAAAATCATTGCTATATTTTTATCCGCATTGATGCGATTAGCTAATTGAATAAATTGTTCTTGGTCATCCGTTTGAATACTATATTTTACCTCATCATTATAGTTAATATCAGATTCTGTTGCATTTAATGCACAAACTTTTAAAGAAAAACTATGTCCAAATTTTTCTTGAATAGCATTTCTTAAATCTTGCGTGTAAGTTGCTATACCACATTCTCTTGGTGGATAGGTGGTGATGAATAGAATTTCGGGTAATTCTTTCTTGTCGAAAGGAATTAAGTTTATATTTTCAACTTTTGGAATTTTAAATAAGTTAATGCCACTTAAATTATTTAATGATTCTTTATAAACAATCAAACTATTGTTATATATAGGAAAAATGTTAGTTTTCATAAATTAATTTTATTTAGTAATAATTCTTTTAATAATCCTTTCAAACTAACCGATGCACAAGCAATGCACTTGTCTGCAGCACCATAATAAATGTATAATTCATCGTCAAATAGTGCTGTACCTGTTGGAAAAACAACATTGTTTACAACGCCGTTCAATTCATAATCAAATTCAGGAATAAACAATGGGTCTACCAATCTGGCAATAACTTTTGTTGGGTCATTGATATCCAATAAGGCTGCAGCTGCTGAATAAATATAGCCTTCGGAAGTATCATAAACTCCGTGATAAATTAGAAGCCAACCTAGTTCGGTTTCAATTGGTGGCGCACCTGCTCCTATATATCCTGACTCATGATTGACACCAACTGGATCGAGGATAATATGTGTATTGAAATGTAAAAAATAGTGATCCCAAAAATCTTTAGTTAATTCTTTCAAATCATTCACCTTAACTAATTGAATTCCTGGTCGTATACGGTGCAAAAAAGCCAATTTACCATCAATACGTCTTGGAAAAAAAGTAACATCTTTGTCCCATAAATAAATTTGTTCGTTGGGATCAAAATGTCGAACGTGTCTAAAATATTTGGCATTCACCAAGTTATTACATTCTGCCAATCGTTTGAATTCATCAAAAGTGTATTTTGGCACTATAATTCCTTGTCTTTCAAACGTTTTTAAATCGGTTGAAGTTACTAAGGCTCCAAGCGCATTTATTCCGTTGTAAGCCGTGTAAGTGATATAATAAACACCATCAATTTTTACAATTCTAGGATCTTCAACACCTTTTGATGCATCCTCTGTCAGTGGAATCAGTAATGGCGTGTTATTTCGCTCAACAACTTTTAATGGTCCATCCAATTTGCAATAACCAACTGTTGAATAATTGCCCTTTCTAACCGCTCTATACAACATGTGTATTGTAGTTCCTTCTTGCATAATAGCAGGATTTAGAACACTGTCATTTTCAAATGCTAAGTCTGTTTTTTTTAAAACAATTCCGTGTTTTTTTACTTCAATCATGACTTTTTTTTTATATAAAAAAAGTGCAACATTATAAACGCTACACCTTTTTATTGGCTCTTACATGTATTCGTAGTATCTCGTAAACTCTACGTTGCCCATATAATCAAGCCTAATTATGTTGTTACAGGTTGTACTTTTCTAATGATGTTAATTACTTCTTCCCTTTTTTTGTGAAGACGCAATTCCATTCTTTTAATCAAATCATCTTCTTTACCTCTTTCAAAATTTTAAATCGGAATCTGTAAGCTGTGGAAACTTCTCTTTCAAATCGTCTGCTTGTTGACTCCAATCTCCTGAAATTTTTAGTGCTTCGGTACTTTTGTTGTTTTTTGCTTCCATGATTGTTATAGATTAAATTGTTTCTTTTTGATATATCAAAGGTGCGATACTTATTCTATAAAAGTGTTATAAGGTTACAACCATAAATTACATAATTCACACATTAACAGAAATATAAGAACAAAAAAAAGCACCACTATTGTAGTGATGCCTTTTTCATTTAATTTGTTTAATTTCTACATTTTACTCATGTACCAATGTAACTGCTTATCAATTTTTTGAGTATGTAACACTTTAACAATAATTTGTTTCAATCTCAAAAAAGCAGTTTCGCTTTTCACCACATAATCTGTTGCTTTGTGATGAATACATTTAATGGCTACATCAATCTTATCTTGTGATGAAAGCATAATGACCGGAACTTGTTGATTTTCCAGCTTGATTTTATCCAAAACCTCCAATCCATTCATGGCTCCTTTATTGATTCCGTCTAGATGATAATCAAGAATTATGATATCTGGATTTAGATTTAAATTATCAAGGCAAAGTTCACCTGTTGAAAATGTAAATATTTCAAAGTCGGCGCTCTCGAGGAATTCTATTTGTAGTGACTTTAAAAAAAGTGCATCATCATCTACAAGGAACAGTTTTATTTTTTTTTCGTCTAGCATTATTTTGAATTTTTTATGGTAATTAGCTCTTCTTCCAATTCTTTACAAGCTTGTAAACAGATAGTTTCTAGTTGAGTAACCATTTTTAAAACCGTGACTTCATCTAGTTGTTGATTGGCAAATTCTTGTACTTTTTTAGCTATAATTTCAAAATCTTGATGAATTCCTACAATAGAAAAAGAAGGAATTAGTTTATGAACAGTGGCATAAAGCATGCTCCAATCTTTATCAATATAGCTTTGTTTCATGGTTGAAACTAATGGTGGTGTTTGATTTAAATACAATAAAATCATTTCAGACATTAAAGCCGGATTGGATTTTGTTCGCTGCATTAAGTAATTCAAATCGGTGCAACGTGCTTGATTGATTCTTTGAACTACTTTTTCATTGGTTTCTTTATTTTTTTTGTCTAATATTTTTATTATTTTGCTGTATAACAATCTTTCATTGACTGGTTTAGCAATATAATCATTCATTCCAACTGCGTTACATTTTGATAAATCGGCAGTAGTTACATCAGCCGTTAAAGCAATAATTGGAATGTTTGATTTCAAAGTATTTCTAATGTATTTTGTGGCTTCAAATCCGTTCATTACCGGCATTTGCAAATCCATTAGAATAATATCGTAATGCGATTTTGACATCTTATCAATAGCTATTTGACCATTAGAAGCGATATCGCATCCAAAACCAAAATCATCTAAAAGCGTTCGCATTAGTAGTTGATTTAAAGCAATATCTTCGACCACTAAAACATTAATATTTTGAACTTCATCAGTAACTTCTTCAATTTCAACTAATAAATCTGCATCCAAATTTGTTTTTTGAAAAGAAAGTTGAAAACTAAAAACAGAACCTACATTAAAAATACTTTGCACTTTTATGGTTCCGTTTTGTCCTTCAACTAATTGTTTTACTATAGCTAATCCTAATCCAGTTCCTCCATACAATCTTGACGTTCCGCTTGAAGCTTGTTGAAAATTTTCAAAAATGGTACTAAGTTTTGAATCGAGAATACCAATTCCTGTATCGGAAACTGCAAACTCAATAATTACGTTATCATTGTTTTCTTCTACCAATTTTACGCTAACAACAACTTTTCCTTCAGATGTAAATTTAACGGCATTACTTACCAAGTTGAGAATTATTTGATGCAATCTAACAGGATCGCCAAGTAAAACCTCTGGAATATTTTTGTCATATTCTTTTATTAATAAAATATTCTTTTCTTGGCATTTGATATCAAATAAATGAATCATCGCCGATAAAGAAACCTCCAATTTAAAAGGCACTTTTTCAAAAGTCATTTTACCCGAATCGACTTTTGCTAAATCTAAAATATCATTAATAAGAACAATTAATGCGTCACCACTAATTTTAATAGCTTGCAAATATTCTCTTTGTTTGGCTGATAAATCTGTTTTTAAAACCACTTTTGTAAATCCAATTATGGCATTCATTGGAGTTCTAATTTCATGACTCATATTAGATAAAAACTGTTGTTTAGCTTTAACAGAATCTACGGCAACACGTGTAGCATTTTCTGCTTTTATTAGAGCTTCTTCTGCAATTCCTGTTGCATTCTCTGCTAATGCTTTGGCTTCAATTAGTTCTTTTTCTGCTTTTTTTTGCTCAGTAATATCTCTTGCAACCACAACTGCTCCAATAACATTGCCGTCGGCATCTTTATAAACAGAACCATTAAATAAAACGCTTGTTAGTTTTCCATCAATTAAAACTAAAGGATAATCTACCACAAAACCTTTTGCAAAAACTTCTTCATAACCTTTCTTGGCTAATTCTGGCTCGGTAAAATAATTGATAAAATCGGAACCTATTAAATCTTCTTTAGATACATCAGTAACTCTAACTGAAGCTTGATTGGTGTCGGTAATTTTTCCTTCTAAACTGATTGTAAATAATGGATCACGACTTGCTTCAATTAAGCTTAACGAATATTGTGATGCCAATTTTAAAGAATAATTATAAGCTTCTAATTCTTTGCTCTCAACTACTCTTTTTTCTTTTTCTTGGTTTTGAAAATTAAGTTCTTTTCCGGCTATAACTAATTCGTTAGCACGATTTCGTTTTTCATGAGTTTGAAATTCAAGTTCTTTGTTAGCAATTAGTAATTCATCCGCGCGATTTTGTTTTTCTTTATTTTGAAAAACTAATTCTTTGTTGGCAATAGTTAATTCACTTGCTCTATTTTCTTTTTCTTGATTTTGAAACACTAATTCTTTATTTGCTATAGTTAGTTCGTTAGCTCGTTTTTCTTTCTCTTCATTTTGAAAAGCTAGTTCTTTGTTAGCAATGACTAATTCGGCTGCTCGTTTTTCTTTTTCTTTATTTTGAAATGCAAGTTCTTTATTGGCGTTTTTTAAATCTAAAGCCCATTTTTGTTCGGCAATATCTCTAGCAACAATAACAACACCGAGCACTTTTTGGTTTTCATCTTTATAAATCGAACCATTAAATAAAACATCGGTAAGTTTTCCCTTTTTGTGGCGAAGTGTCAATGGCGAATCGGCTACCGAACCATTAGCGAAAACTTCTTGATAAACTTCTCTTGCTTTTTGAGGTTCTGTAAAATAATCGAAGAAATCAGAATCTGTTAGTTCCTCACGTGATAATCCTGTAATGTTTATTGTAGCTTGATTCATATCCATAATTTTACCATCAATATTTATGGTCACTAATGGATCTAAACTTGCTTCTATTAAACTACGAGCATATTGATTTTCTTGATTTTTCATACTTTAAATTTCTTCAATAGGACATCTTCGTTTGTCTTTAAGTAATTTGAAATGTGATGGTGATAATCCTGTAACTTTTTTAAACTGATTAGATAAATGTGCAACACTACTATAATTCAATATATACGATATTTCTGTAAGATTTAATTCATCATACAAAATCAATTCTTTAGCACGTTCTATTTTATGATTGATAATAAACTGTTGAATGGTAATTCCTTTTACTTCAGAAAAAATATTTGATAAGTAAGTATAATCATGGCTGAGTTTTTCACTAATGTAATCTGAATAATTTACTTTAGGAACTTCGTCAGTGTAATGAACCATTTCAATAATTACGTTTTTAATTCTTTCTATTAAAACCGCTTTTTTATCATCCATCAATTCTAAACCATAGACTGATAATCCTTTGTTAAGTTCTGATAATTTTTCAGCATTTAACTCTTCCATAATTTCTACTTCACCCAAATCTACCAACACAAAATGAAGTCCCATTTTCCTCAACTCTTCCTTAACCACCATTTTGCATCGAGTGCTAACCATGTATTTGATATAGAGCTTCATATAGTTCTTATTTGCATTGTATTAGTTAAATTATGTAAAAGACAAGTCTAATACAAATTTTTATTCTTCATAACCGCTTTTGATAACGGTAGAAATCATTTTAAACTGTTCATTAGCATTAAATTGATGCTTTGAATGTGCAGGAATTATAATCCCTTCGCCTAATTTTAGTTTGTATTTTTTACCACTAATGATAATTTCAGCAACGCCATCAATTATTTGAATATAGGTATCGAATGCTGAACTCTTTTCGTCCAATTCTTCTCCTGCATCAAAGGAAGTAACGGTTACATTACCCGTGGTTTTTTTTATTATTGTTCTGCTTACCACAGCGTTTAACATGTATTCGATAATTTCAACAATGATATGAATCTTGGATTTATCTAATTCACCATTGTCATTGACTTTTTTCATTTTTTTTGTTTTTTTATATTATATTTATTAATCAAACAATTGTTAAAAAAACATATACTACAAAGTTGTAATAACTTATTAAATTGTAGTTTACATTTAGGCTTGTATAACTTACATAAATCACACTTTTACCCGTGCATATCTAGTAAGTATTAAAGTAATTGAGAAGAAAATCAGTTATTATTTAAGCTGATTCTATGAGGTTATAAGCAGGAGTTATACTCAATAAAAGTATTTCATTATAAAGATAGTCTAAATAAAAGGATATGTTCCATTTATAATTTTAATTGGTAAAGAATTTAACATAAAAAAAAGCGACTCTTACGAATCGCTATTACTTTATTTTTTCTCAATGTCCTTTTCCTTTCGGCTCTTATAGGCTTTTAGATATTCGCCTTTGGGCTTTCCATCATCAAAAGAACTGAACATAACCGGAAAAGCTGCTTTGCTTCTAGCCTCTTCATTAGAAAAACCTTCGTATTCAATTCTGTAAAGTGCCGAATACATTTGCGCACGACCAATTCCGTGATAGCAATGAATCAAAACTGGATAATTATCTTGATTGTCCATGATCTTAAAAAAAGAATCCAAATTCTCTTGTTTTGGAACTTGATCAGAACCATTATTGAAGTAATTTACTCCAGGAATTTTCTCTACTGCTTGTTTCTCTGCTATCAATTCTGCTGGAACTTCAGGGTTATTTACATCATCGCCAGTTCCAGGAAAACGTAAATCAACTATCGACTTAATTTTATATTTCTTCACATAATCTGCAATTTCATCTGGCGGAATAACACCACTTTTATAGACTTTACCTTCCGTAATAGTCATGAAATTATGGTTGATATGTCTATCATAAACATACTTTCCTGTAATACCCAAAACCACTACAATCAAAGCAATTAGTATCTTCTTTTTTGTACTCATTTTATTTATCTTTTGATGTCAGTTTTTTATCAATAATGCGTTCCATATAATCTTGTAAGAACGCTTTGCAACGTTTTTCTAACAAATTCATTTCGGCATTGCGCTGACCTATTAAATTGTTTTTTAAATCTTTATCTTCCTTTTTGTAGAAACCAACTGCTTTCTCACCATCAAAGGTACAAATATAATTACCACTCATCATCTGATAATGATCAGAAGAATAACGCATTACAAATGGTGGCACTTTTTTCTCGCTTATCAAGCTTCTGCCCCAACTTCTAAAGGGTTTATCATAACCCATCATATCAAGCAATGTAGGATAAATGTCAATCTGTTGTGCCCAATCTTTATTTACGCCAACATATTTCTTATTCGGACTAAAAAACAAAATCGGAACCGTATGAAAGTTTTGATCTTTCAAATAGTCATCATAATAAATCAAATTATCATGATCGGCAACCAATACAAAAATAGTATTTTGATACCATTTCTCTTTTTTAGCAGCATCAAAAAATTGCTTTAAAGCATAATCAGTATATCCAATACATTGATGAATAGGATTATCGCCTTTCGGAAATTTACCTTGGTATTTATCAGGAACAATATAAGGCTCGTGAGACGAAACCGAAAACAAAGTCGCCATAAACGGTTGCTCTTTCTTCGAAATCGTTTTATTGAAATACTGCATAAAGGGTTCGTCCCAAATACCCCAAACACCATCAAAATCGGCATCGTTGTTGTATTCGTTTTTACCATAATAATGATCATAGCCCAATATGTTTCCGAAACCTAAAAAACCCATCGAACCATTGGGCGCTCCATGAAAAAACGAAGTATCATATCCTTCACTTTTCAAAACAGAAACTAACGATTCAATCTTTTGCTTCGGATAAGGCGAAGACGTAAATGCATCTTTAAAGGAAGGAATTCCGGCAATTACAGACGACATTCCGTGAATTGACTTATAACCATTGGCATAACCATTAGTGTAAATCATACTATGCTGTGCCAAGGAATCTACAAAAGGAGAATATCCTTTATAGTTGCGAATATTCATGTCTTTGTTGAAAGCGCTAATGTATTCTTTAGCATAACTTTCCAAAATCAAAATCACCACATTGGGTTTCGTTTTCGGATTGTTTTTATAGTATTTTATAGGAACAAGTAACGAATCGATTGTCGTTTTGTCTACTAAATTTACTTTCTTAAACGTATTGGTATTCCAAGTTCTGATAATTGCGAAAGGTGTGTTTAAAACAAAATCAGCTTGAGAAGCATCAGTAACAAACCTACTGGCATCAAGCAGATTAATTGGTCGTGTACTTTTTCTAAAATCACCTCTTATTCCACCAATACAAAGTGTGGCAATCAATAAAAAACTAAAAATTGAAGCCAAGAAATACTTGAAATTAGGTTTAGATTCGTGGTGTTTTACTTTCACTTTTTTGTACAAATAAATCCACAAGAAAGCCATTAAGAAAAATAATAAGAAAACGTGCCAATAACCAACCAAGAAATTCAAGAACAACGAACCTTTATTACTCTCATTTTGAAGCGTATCTAAAGATGCTCTTGTGCTTCTATTAAAGGTATATTTGTAATAAATAAAGTCAATAAAATTGGCCGTATAAAAAATCAGATTGACCGTAAAATAGAGGTAAAATAAAAACTTCTGAAATCCTTTTCTTGTATTGATTAATAAGGGCAAAATCGATAAAATTATAAACAGCGAATTAGCATAGAGAATCGTAGTAGTATCGAATGCTAAACCATGATAACACAATTTTATAAAGGCAACAAAAGAATCTATTTTAATTAAATTTTGATTGTAAAAATAGAACAAAATTCGGGCCATCATATAAAACAAATAGGCCAAACCTATTCTGTAAAACAGCACTTTATATTCGTTAAGTCTTGGAAATTTATTCATCTATCAATACTACAATTTTGTGCAAAACTACTAAATTGAAAAAGGATATTTAAAAATAAATTGTTAATCTGTAATTTATTAATTAATTTGCATCAAAATTAACTCCAATGATTCCAATTACGCGTCTGTTTGACTTCCCATATTATCAATTAGAAAAGAACAATGTTCCAGATTGTCTTGTCACTAAATACAATGGTGTTTGGGTAAAAACATCTACGCAGGAATATATAGATAAATCGAATGCTATTTCACGTGCTTTATTGCGCATGGGAATTCAGAAAAACGATAAAATAGCCATCATTTCTTCTGCCAACAGAACCGAATGGAACATTATGGATATTGGAACGCTTCAAACTGGAGCACAAACCGTTCCTATATATCCAACCATCGCTGCCGAAGATTATGAATACATTTTAAACCATTCAGAAGCAACTTATTGTTTTGTTTCTGACGATGTGGTATTACAAAAATTATTATCCATTAAAAAAAATGTGCCACTTCTAAAAGAAGTCTATTCCTTTGACGAAATTCAAGACTGTAAAAATTGGAAAGAAGTGCTTACATTAGGTGAAGATACTTCCAATCAAGATGTGGTGGAAGACCGAAAAAACAATGTCAAACCAGAAGAATTAGCAACAATAATTTACACTTCTGGAACTACCGGTAAACCTAAAGGCGTAATGCTTTCTCACAACAATATTGTTTCCAATGTTTTAGACAGTTCGCCACGAATTCCTTTTGATGAAGGAACCAGTCGAGCATTGAGCTTCTTGCCTATTTGTCACATTTTTGAACGTGTAATTTTATATATTTATCAATACTATTCGGTTGCGATTTATTTTGCAGAATCTATTGAAAAACTTTCCGATAATATTAAAGAAGTAAAACCAACTGTTTTCTCGGTTGTACCAAGACTGCTTGAAAAAGTGTATGATAAAATCTACGCTAAAGGTGCCGAATTGACCGGCATCAAAAAGAAATTGTTCTTTTGGGCTATCGATTTAGGTTTGAAATACGAACCTTATGGAGCCAACGGATTTTGGTATGAAACCCAACTTAAAATCGCAAGAAAACTTATTTTTAGTAAATGGCAAGAAGGATTGGGTGGCAATCTAACCGTAATGGTTTCTGGAAGTGCAGCCTTACAACCACGATTGACTAGAGTTTTTGCAGCAGCTGGAATGCCAGTTATGGAAGGTTACGGATTGACCGAAACTTCTCCAGTAATCTCTGTAAACGACATGAGAAATGGCGGATTTAAAGTAGGATGCGTAGGTAAAGTCATTAATAATGTAGAAGTAAAAATTGCTGAAGATGGCGAAATCCTTTGCAAAGGACCAAACGTAATGATGGGTTACTACAAAGACCAACAACTAACCGATGAAGTGATAATAAACGGCTATTTTCATACTGGAGATATTGGTGAAATTGACGCACAAGGTTTCTTGAAAATTACCGACAGAAAGAAAGAAATGTTCAAGACTTCTGGTGGAAAATACATTGCACCACAATTGATTGAAAACGCTATGAAGCAATCGTTGTTTATAGAGCAAATCATGGTGATTGGCGATGGCGAAAAAATGCCAGCAGCTTTCATACAACCAAGTTTTGATTTTCTTAGAGAATGGGCAAAACGCCACCACGAAGACATTGGTGACCTAAACGAAGAAATGGCTTCCAACCCAAAAGTAATAGCAAGAATTCAAGAAGAAGTAAATGAAATCAATAAAAAATTTGGAAATTGGGAAATGATTAAACGTTTCGAATTAACACCCAACATTTGGAGTATCGATGGTGGAGAACTTACACCAACTCTAAAACTAAAACGTAAGGTAGTAAGAGAAAAATACAAAGACCTTTACGACAAAATTTATAGAACGGAATAAATTGATAAACACCTTTTACGAGGTGTTTTTTTATTTAATTGTATCTTTGATGGATTGAATGATTTGTTTTATAGCATAAATTGTATGAAACCTTTGATAAAACATATGAAAATTAGACGTCTTTTTCAACTCTTTTTAATGATGACTTTCCTATCATGTGGCAAAGAATCATCTGAGGCAGATGAATCATTTGAACTTTGGTCTAATCATAAAGTTCCAAGCGACTTCAAAATTTATAATGGTCAATACTGGAAATCATCGCATTGGAGTTATGAATACATTACTTTTTTGCATTTCAAAGCTCCAACTAATTGGATTGATGATTTTATAAAACTAAATGATTTGCAAATAGCAACTGGAAATTATAGTATGCCATACGATGCACCAAAATGGTTCGCACCTAAAGTTGGTCAAAAAGTTTATATAGAGAAAGGAATTACTCAAGGTTCAATGTATTTTGTTGATGAAAAAACAGGCGAAGTTTTCTTCTATGAAATACAATTGTAAATATTTAATCATAAATAGCTACTATAAATCAATAAAGAATAACAATACGTTGATAACTATTGAGATTCCTACGGAATGACAAAAAAGACTAGTTTTGTCATTCCGACAACGGAGGAATCACACATGCTAATCACACTCGCTAATCACACAAAACAATCAAAGTTAAGCCTTCATTACTTTGAGTGCTTTTGAAAACAAAATCCTTAATTATAAACAATTCCTATACTTAAATGGTTAATAATTAAACCAATACCACATTAAACAATTCTTA
Organism: Flavobacterium chungnamense; assembly: GCF_039539165.1. Classification (NCBI taxonomy): domain Bacteria; kingdom Pseudomonadati; phylum Bacteroidota; class Flavobacteriia; order Flavobacteriales; family Flavobacteriaceae; genus Flavobacterium; species Flavobacterium chungnamense. The sequence continues at coordinate 4,602 of NZ_BAABCS010000031.1, read as the reverse complement.
ATTTTTAGTATTTTTATTCTATTAACCAATAAAACTATTTAATTATGAATGTAAAAAACTTTATTATCGGAGGAATCGTTGGCGGAATAGTCGACTTCCTTTTGGGTTGGCTGCTTTGGGGCATTTTATTTGCAAGCGTTTTTCCTCCTAAAGACGAAAGCCAAATGAACATGCCTTTCATCTTTTTAGGTTGCATGACTTTTGGATTTTTTATTTCTTATATTTTTTCCAAATGGGCTTCGATTTCAACAGCTATTTCTGGTGCCAAAGCTGGAGCTGTAATTGCGCTGTTTTTAAGCTTATTCAACAACTTTTTTCACAATAGCAATACATTAACTCCTGATTACCAAACAATGGCTATTGATATAGTTTTAACTGTTTTTTGTGGTGCTATTGTTGGTGCAGTAATTGGTATTGTAAACGGAAAAATGAAATAAAATTTGATAAAAAATAGAGAACCACGAGTAGTATCTCGTGGTTTTTTTTGATATATTTTCCTATGGCAAAACTTCTCTTACAAAAGTTATATATTTGTTTTTCACATTGTGTAATAAGCTATGAATAAAAAATATCTTCTTCTTTTTCTTAGTATTCTTTTGGCCGCTTGTAATAATCAAGCGCAACAACAAGATCCATTTCCAGTTCATGATACTTTTACTATTGATTCTAAACAAGTTGGAGAAAAAAGAACTATAAACGTTTGGACTACTGAAAACAATAAAAATATAACTTTTCAATATTCTAATTAAACAAAAGAAGAACACCAGACCATCTATCGTGCAACTAAAGAAAAAGCACTAATTTGGACATTGAGTCCATAAGAAATTTAGAAATAAATAAATAAATAAATAAATAAATAGATTGATTAGCAGCAACTAGTCTTCATATAAAAACCAAATAGTAAATTATGGTTTTAGAGTCCAAGAATAGTGACAACAATATTATTTGGATTTGAATTATAGAATTAAGAATAAAAAACATCATACGAATGAAAAACCTACTATTATTTTTACTCCTTTTCTCGGCATCAAAAACATACAGTCAAAACGTTTCCAAAAATATGGAGAACGTAAAATATGTTTATAAAACAGATAAACCCTTTTTGCTTTATGATGCAAGTAAAAAAAACTTAGACTATCTAAAAGCATTCAAAGCCGAAAATGAAAACAAATCTTTGCTAATTTTTTATATGCTATCTAAAGATTCCATCAAGATTGTTAGTGGCGGAAAATTTCTAAAAGAAGATCGTTTCTCTGTCAATAGTACAAGTGTGAGATCTATCCAACCAATATCCAATCAGAAGAGTTTAGAACTAATTTTCTTCAAATCAACTGGTGAAGAAAAAATCACCATTACAGCAGATGATTTAAAAAAGTATAAATTTATCTATGTCAGTTCAACAGAATATCCTTTACAAATAGAATTTACAAATACATGGAGGATGTTTATGTAAAATCCCAAATGTTAAAAAATAACTCATAACTCTAAACGCATAACCAAAACCCCATCCATAAAAACTCCTTTATCCGAACGAAGTACAATGCTTTTGCTATCACCTTCAAAAGTTACTTTAGCATTCTTTAATTCAAATGTTTTCCTAACCAGATTTCCTGTGTTTTTATGAGCATGAAAAAATCGTGGTAAATTAGGTGGTGCTTGATTGGGTGCTTGGGTACTAAACAACGTCTGCCCAAAGTAAAAATGCATCGAATAAAAAACACTATCCATTGTTAAGGAATCCTTGCTTTTGATGTAAAAATAACGACCTTTAAAATCATTATCCTTATAGAGGTTTGTATATTCTTTTACAATTTCAAAATCGGAGAAAACTATTAAATCATAATCGGTTTTGTTTTCTATAGTAACAGTTTCTTTTGATTTTGCTGCCACATAACTTGAACTCACAAAATCAAAACCTGTTTTTAAAGTATCGGAATAATTGCCCATAAGCAACACATCATTTTGAGTAGGTCGAACAAAACTTTCATAGAAACCTTTTGGTTCTGAATCACTCTTTCTTCCAGGATTGTCTTTCTTTAAAAACATAATTCCAAAAGCTATAACAAGTAGCACAATTCCTAGAAGCCCTGACATGAATTTAAAATCGCCCATTACTCTATTCCGAATCTTTAATTCGTAGGCATCGGTTGGTACATAGAACAAATAATGCAAACCTTTAAACATGGTTTCAAAGAAGAACACTATTCCTGGCTTGTCAATATGACTAGCTATCTCCAGCATTTCTTGATACATCAACTGTTTTACCTTAGCTTCTTTCTTAACCAAAATCTCTGCAGGAACAAGCGCAATTAATTCCGATACTTTTTTAAATTCGTCATCGTGTTTTAACTTTCCTTTGCGAGTCATTTCACCAATGTAGCCATCCAGTTTGAACTCTAATCGATGCGTCAATAAATCGGTAACTTCCTCAGGAAGAATTTCTATGTATTTTAGCAATACTTTCAAAGCAAGAAAATCTTGTTGCTCCAATCGTGTGATGACAAATTGATTCAACTCGTTCGATAAATTAGCCGAAATTTCTTGTTTTAAAGCACTATAATTGTAGCCATCAAAATTGGGAACGCCATAGTCTTTCAAGAAATTAAACCGTTCAAAAAGCAACGAATAAAATTCTTCATTGGTTGGCAAAAACTGAAGTAAAGCGCTGTTATTTTTGAGTGCTTCCAAAAAACGCTCTACGTCATTAGTATTGAATTTTGAGCTATCAATACGAACTTCAGTCTTCAATAACTTTTCATATTTGACAATCGTTTCCGAATCCAAATGCGAAAATGACTGAGGATGTAACTTCTTTAGATATTGATAACAATGAATAAAACTCATACTTTGTAGAATAAATCGCTTACCACAATGATACGAAAATAATCACTAATTGAAAAAATGAAACACTCTTCATCTCAGAAAAATTTGGTCGATGTGAAGTGATTTGAATGCTTTTAACAAGCTTTGAGATAGAATAAACACTTTTGAATGGTTGCTACCCATTTTATAGTTTTTTTTGTTCTTAGTGGTTCGTAGATCGTACCAAAGCGTTTCGCAAAAAAGAAGCCTTTATCGAACAAGCGCCAAACAAAGCCAAAACAAAATTCAAAAAAGTAAAAGAATAGTATAACAGTGACGTTTTACCCTTATTAAAATTAGGTAGAAGTACGGGGTTTCTATAACGGAAAATTTATTACATTAGCAGAATAAAACTAGAACGAGTAGCGCTAATCATACCTAATTTGGGTGTATTAGGATGATAACGTCAGGCTTATACACTAGTTGTGAGTCATTGTGAAAAAACCAATAAATAGACAAAATATGAACTTAAGAACCAAAAAGACTATTGCTAAAGAAATATTGTATTTTTTTATCGGAATTATCATAATATTAATATTTTGGGCGTTTATTGAAATTCAAAATAGTTATTATAAAAATGAGGTAATTAGCTATAACCAAGAAATTGTTCGGTTACACACTTTAAGGAAACCTTTGTTAAATGCTGATAAATTAAAAAAGTTAAATGAAAATGCTAAAAAAATGTTTGAATCTGGCAGTTCCAAAGAAGATATTTTAGCTATGAAAGATGCTTTTATAAAGAGATTTGGTATAAAATATAATTTAAATGAAAAAATAAAATTAGAAAAACTAAAAAAAGAGGAAAAAGTAATAACTAATGAATTAAATAAAACTTCTTTAAAAATTTTAGAAGGATACGAAATAACCGATAAAGTAGGGATTTTATCAATTATATTTTTTGTATTATTATATCCAATCAGGTTTGTTTTTATTTTGGTTAGATGGGCTATAAAAACAATAAAAATTAAGGACTAATTAAATGATTGAATATATTAATGATAACGAAGGTAGTTGGGGGACTTTAAAAATAATTTTGGGTATTATTTCTGGAATTTTTATCTCAACTATTGGATTTTTATTTACTCATCGTTTTAATTGGAGAAATTATTTAACTCAAGAATTTAAAGTTTTCTTAAAAATCGATGCAAAACAATTATCAGGAGAGGGTTTAGTAGAAAAAATTGTTTTCAATTTCGAAATAAATTGTACTAATAGTGACGAAATGTCTATTAATTATATTTATTTCAAAATACCTGAAAACATTAAAGGTAATGTTCCATCAAATCCAACACTTGGTGAAGGTATTTATGGAAAAACTGGCAGGTTCTATGTTCAAAATGAAAAAATGAATTTTAAACATAATTTTTGCGGAAAATATATTTTAAAAGATAAAATCATCTTAAATGAAATAAAAAATAAAAATGTTAATTATGTAAGTTTCATAATTAACACAAATAAATATGGTGATATCGAATCAAACGAATTGAAAATTTCCACATAATCAAAGAACAACGAACTCACAACAGCCGTTTGGCAAGATTGCGAATTTAGTGGTAAATTCACGTTTGCGTTCTGCAAGAAATTTTATCTTATTGGAAAATAAACGGTTACGAAATTCGCAACCTCGCCAAGCGGCGGAACGTCAGGCTGTGAAAAAACTCTTTTTTCATTTTAAAATCAAAACACACAACTTATATTACTTCGATTTAAGCTAAGTTAATTTTTGATTTATTTTGGTTT
>NZ_BAABCS010000030.1:0-42119 GCF_039539165.1 Flavobacterium chungnamense | reverse complement strand
AGCAAAAGTTTAGTTAAAATATTAAAATTCAACACTTTAAATATACTAACTTTTGCTTTTTTACCCAAATATTTTTACACTTTTATATCGAACTCACGTTAAATACAAATCCCCAATTATTAAACTAGTTGGGGATTTTTTATATATTTGAAAATCAAAAACTTCTCTAATTCTATGAAAAAGACATTATTCCTATTACTGATATCATTAACTATATATGCACAAAAACCAATCAATTCAAATGTTTTAATTCCATACAGAAATAAAAACCTTTGGGGATTATCAGATACTTTAGGAAACATCAAAGTTAAACCTATTTATAAAGACATAAAAGATTTCTTTATTGATAAAGACACCGACTTTACTTCAATGTATGCTGTTAAAACAAACAAAAGTTACTTTGTAATTGACCGAAATGGCAAAGTAATCATACCCGAAACCTATGGCTATGATTCTATTTATGTTAACAAATTCTATTATGATCGTTTTTTAGTTTACAAAAAAGGAAAAATGGGATTATACAAAAACAAAGAACTAATCCCATGCATATATGATAAAGTAGAAATTGGTACCAACGAAAGTTACTATGTTAAAATGGGAAAACTATCTGGTTTAATAAACGCTAAAGGAAAACTTATCATACCTGTACTTTACGATGATGTTCATCCTTCCTTTGAGGAAAAAGACGATTATAATTCAGAATATGTTTGGGTTGCTGAAAAAAAGAATGAAGAAAAAAAATTTTACGATTTCAAAATACCTACAAAACTTGATAGAAGTATGTATGAAAAAAATATAGTTGAAGAAGCAAATAGCAACGATGACGACTCAGACAAGGAAGAATTATTCAAAGCCAAATTGAAAGAAAGATATGATAAAGTTAATATCGTCATGTACTACAAAGTAGCTTATGTAGAAAAAAACAATAAAAAAGGGTTGGTTGAATTGCCAAGTTTAAAAGAAATAATAAGTCCGATTTACGAAGAATTATCCAGCTACGGATGGGATAATTCTGAAATCGTTTATAAAGTAAAACTTAATAATAAATATGGTTTTGTAAAACCCGGAAATGTTACAATACTGAACTGTGAATTTGACGAAATTGAAGATCTAGGCATTTTAATCAAAGATGGAAAAAAAGGATACTATACGTTCAATTCTATTTACCCTTATATTCAGCCAAAATATTTAAGTATAAAAAATTACGATGACATTGACATAAATGATACATGGCAATTCAAACTTTTTGAAGTGACCACTGAAAAAGGAAAAGGATATGTTGGCGAAAATGGTGTCGAATTCTTTAAGGATTAGTCTCATAATACCTCGCTTCAATTCTTTTAATATCTTTGATAGAATTTCTAGCCCAATCCAATCGTTTTTCAAGAATTTCTTCTTCGGTCAATTGCCAATTTAAATTCGATTGACGCAATCTATTAGTAATATCTTGAATGATAATTGCTGCGGAAACCGAAATATTTAAACTTTCTGTAAAGCCAACCATTGGTATTTTGATATAACCATCGGCTTGTTCTATAACTTCTGGCGAAAGTCCGTCACGTTCTGTTCCAAAGAAAATAGCGCTTCGTTTTGTTATATCAAATTCGTGAATCAAGCACGAATCATTGTGTGGCGTTGTAGCGATAATTTGATAACCTTTTTCACGCATAGCATCCATGCAACTTTGCACTGAGTTAAATCGGTTCACATCAACCCATTTTTGTGCGCCCATGGCAATTTCGGCATCGATTCTTTTACCAAATTTTTCTTCAATAACATTCAATTGTTGTATACCAAAAACTTCACAACTGCGCATCACAGCACTGGTATTATGCAACTGAAAAACGTCTTCCATTGCAATCGTAAAATGATTAGTTCTATTCTTTAAAACCTCTAAAAAGCGTTCTTTTCTGTTTTCAGTAAGGATATCTTCTAAATATGCTAAGTAATCTAAATCGACCATTTTAAAAAATTAATTTTGGCAAAAATAGTAAAAATGCTTAGTTTTAAGTCCAAATGAAAAAGATGAAAAAATTAGTAGTTTTAACAGGCGCAGGAATTTCTGCAGAAAGTGGTATCAAAACCTTCCGTGATGCTTATGGATTATGGGAAGGTCACGATGTTATGGAGGTCGCTTCTCCTGAAGGTTGGCGCAATAATCAAGAATTAGTTTTAGATTTTTACAATCAAAGACGAAGACAATTACATCAAGTAAAACCTAATTTAGGACACCAAACTTTAGCAGATTTAGAAAACGATTTTGACGTTCATATCATCACACAAAACGTAGATAATTTGCACGAACAAGCTGGAAGCACAAAAGTTTTACATCTTCATGGCGAACTTTTAAAAGTGAGAAGTGTAAAAGACAGAAATTACATTTTAGATTGGTCACACGATTTAAAAACTGGTGATGTTGATAAAAACGGACATCAATTACGACCACATATTGTTTGGTTTGGTGAAGATGTTCCAGCGCTTGAAGAAGCTTTGCAAATTATTCAAACTGCAGACATTATTGCCGTAATTGGTACTTCATTACAAGTATATCCAGCAGCAGGATTGATTCATTACGGACAACCAAACACGCCTATTTATTATATTGACCCAAAACCTGCAACGATTTATGAATTAGCCAATCCGCTAGAAGTAATTCCTATGAATGCAACCGAAGGTGTTCCGTTTTTGAGAGAAAAATTGCGAAGAAGAGAATAGAAAACAGAGAATAGAAAATAGATTATATAGATAGTCTATTTTCTTTGTTCTATATTCTATATTCTAAAATCGTTTAACTATTTTTGCAACTTCTAATTAAATAGATTCTGAATCGAGTTCAGAATAAACAACACAACACAATGCAACTAACAGAATTAAACGCTATTTCACCAATTGACGGAAGATATAGAAGTAAAACCGTTTCCTTATCACCATTTTTTTCGGAAGAAGCTCTTATAAAATATCGAGTTTTAATTGAAGTGGAATATTTTATTGCTTTATGCGAAGCCGATTTGCCACAACTTTCAGGTGTAAACAAATCTGTTTTTGATGCCTTACGTAAAATTTATACCAACTTTTCAACCGAAGATGCACTTTGGATAAAAGAAACCGAAAAAACGACTAATCACGACGTAAAGGCTGTTGAATACTTTATCAAAAGTAAATTTGATGCATTAGGATTAGAAACGTTCAAAGAATTCATTCACTTCGGATTAACATCTCAAGATATCAATAATACTGCGATTCCTTTATCAACAAAAGAAGCTTTTGAAAAAGTATATTTACCAAGTTTGATTGCAGTAATTGCAAAATTAAAAGAACTTTCTGTAGAATGGAAAGACGTTCCCATGTTAGCGAGAACACATGGCCAACCAGCTTCTCCTACTCGATTAGGAAAAGAGATTTTGGTTTTCGTAGAACGTTTAGAAGAGCAAATGCGTTTGTTATTTAATGTTCCATTTGCGGCTAAATTTGGTGGAGCAACAGGTAATTACAACGCACATCATGTAGCTTATCCAAACACCGATTGGAAAAAATTCGGAACCGATTTCGTAGAATCAACTTTAGGATTACAACATTCTTTTCCAACAACACAAATAGAACATTACGATCATTTTGCAGCATTTTTTGATGCTTTAAAACGAATTAACACCATCCTTATTGACTTAGATAGAGATATTTGGACGTATGTTTCGATGGATTATTTCAAGCAAAAAATTAAAGCAGGAGAAATTGGTTCGTCAGCAATGCCACATAAAGTGAATCCAATTGATTTTGAAAACTCTGAAGGAAATTTAGGAATTGCAAATGCTATTTTCGAACATCTTTCTGCTAAATTACCAATTTCAAGATTGCAACGCGATTTGACTGATAGTACGGTTTTAAGAAACATAGGAGTTCCAATGGGACATACTTTAATAGCATTTGAAGCTACTTTGAAAGGTTTAAATAAATTGGTTTTAAACGAAGTTAAATTTGAAGAAGATTTAGAGAAAAACTGGGCTGTTGTAGCCGAAGCAATTCAAACGATTTTACGTCGTGAAGGTTATCCAAATCCTTACGAAGCCTTGAAAGATTTAACTCGAACTAATACTATTATCAATAAAGAAGCGATTCATAATTTCATTCAAACACTAAACGTTTCTGATGAAATTAAAGTGGAATTGATGCAGATAAGTCCTAGTAATTATTTGGGAATCTAATAACTAAGCAAAAAAAATGAAAAAATTATTATTTACAATTGTACTACTAAGTTCCCTATTTTCAGTTGCTCAAAAGAATTACATTTTATTGAAAGATGGAAATAAAATGGAAATTGACGAAAGAGATTTTTATTATTCAACTTTTGAAAAAGTTAGATATACTCTTCCTAGTAAAGAAGGTTTCGAAGCAATAAAAGGAATCGATATTGATAAAGTAGATAAATTAGTATCAGGAGATGTTACTTACATCCCATTTAAATACAGTGAGAAAAAGAAAAAGTATATGGTATTGAGTAAAATCATTGCTGAAACAAGTGACAAAATGCTTTTATTGAGCTTTACTCCTCCTTTCTCAGCTGATGGCTACTATCTTGATTATAACTATAAAATAGTTGATAAAGCTACAAATACAATTATTGATTCTGGTTGGTTTAACGAAAGTAAAATGCCTAAAAAATTAGTTGATCAAAATACAGCAATTGCAACTATCAAAAAACATTTCTCAAAGTGTAAAGAAATGATGGACAGCTTAGCTGAATTTGAAAAGAAAATACCAACTGCCAATGGAAACGGTTATACTGAAGAATACATTGCAGGTTTTATGCATCAAGACAAACCTTTTAACTGCAATTAATTTTTAAAACAAAAAAGGCATAAATAGATACCAAACCTCAAAGACATTTTAGAAAAAAAGCTCTCAAAGATTTTAAATACTTTGTGAGCTTTTTTTTTAGAAAACGAATTATACAATTAATATTTCGATATCATCTAAATTTCGATTACGTCTACTTCTACCTAATACTTTAGACATTACAATATTTGGAATATTAAATGGAAAAGAGAAAAACTCTAAAATTGAATCTTTCAAAATGATATCATTATAATTGTGTACTGATATTTTGAATTTTCCGTAGTTATTAATATCAAAAGCATAAAACTTTATTGCTTTTTTTCCACATTTAAAATCTCTTCCTTTAAGATAAAACTCCCTTAATTCAATGTCTTCATTAGTTTCTAAATTTACAATTTGAACATAAAAATCAGGATTCGTTTTGATATGATGTCCACCAAGAATATAGATAACATAAGAACCATAAAATATTTCTGATTCTGTTGTGTCTTGAATATTAAATTTGATACTCATGTAAGCGATAATGAAGTGAGATTCCTACGGAATGACAACTGCGAACTGAAATCTGCAAACTGAAAACTAAGCACTAAACTATCTAGAATAATTCGGAGCTTCTTTAGTAATCGTAACATTATGAGGATGACTTTCGCCAATTCCGCTAGTAGTAATTCTAACAAATCTTCCTGTTTCTTGTAGCGTTGGAATATCTTTTGCACCACAATAACCCATTCCAGCTCTTAAACCACCAACAAATTGTTGCATACTTTCGTTCAATTCACCTTTGTATGGAACACGTCCTACAATTCCTTCTGGAACTAATTTTTTAATATCGTCTTCAACATCTTGGAAATATCTGTCTTTTGAACCTTCTTGCATGGCTTCCACAGAACCCATTCCACGATAGGATTTGAACTTTCTTCCTTCAAAAATGATAGTTTCTCCTGGTGATTCTTTTGTTCCTGCTAAAAGTGAACCAAGCATTACGCAATCAGCTCCGGCTGCAATCGCTTTAGGAATATCTCCTGTATAACGAATTCCACCATCTGCAATAACTGGAACTCCTGAACCTCTCAAAGCCGCTGAAACTTCTAAAACTGCAGAAAATTGAGGAAATCCAACACCTGCAACAACTCTTGTAGTACAAATAGAACCTGGACCAATTCCGACTTTTACACCATCGGCACCACTTTCAACTAAATATAAAGCAGCTTCTGCAGTGGCAATATTTCCAACAATAACATCAAGATTTGGGAATTTAGCTTTCACCAATTTCAAAACATCAACCACACCTTTTGTGTGACCGTGAGCCGTATCAATAATTACAGCATCAACTCCTGCGTTTACTAAAGCGGTTGCTCTTTCTACAGCGTCGGCAGTAACTCCAAGAGCTGCAGCAACTCGAAGACGTCCAAATTTGTCTTTATTGGCAACTGGCTTTTGTGCTAATTTGGTAATATCTCTAAACGTAATTAATCCAACTAATTTGTTATTGGTATCAACTACTGGTAGCTTTTCAATTTTATTTTGTTGTAAAATTCCTTCCGCTTCTTGTAAAGTTGTTCCTTCGGCAGCAGTAACAAGATGTTCCGAAGTCATTACTTCTAAAATAGAACGTGAATTGATTTTTTCAAAACGCAAATCTCTATTTGTAACAATTCCTTTTAAAATTCCGTTTTCATCAACTACTGGAATTCCGCCAATTCCGTGTTCTTTCATCAACATTTTAGCATCACCAACCGTTGAATTTAAAGGTAAAGTCACTGGATCGATAATCATTCCGGCTTCGGCACGTTTTACTTTTCTAACTTTAGCTGCTTGTTGTTCGATAGTCATGTTTTTGTGTAAAACACCAATTCCACCTTCTTGAGCCATAGCAATTGCCATAGAACTTTCGGTAACGGTATCCATCGCAGCAGAAACAACAGGAACATTCAACGAAATATTTCTAGATATTTTCGATTGAATATTAACTTCGCGCGGTAAAACTTCAGAATAATTTGGAATTAGCAGTACATCGTCATAGGTTAAACCTTCTCCAACGATTTTAGTTGTGTGTGCTTTCATGTTGCAATTTGTAGTTGTAGTTAAATTGCGTGCAAATATAGTGAAAAAGTAAATAGTAATTAGTGAATAGTGATTAGTTTTATCATTTAGCAAATTAAAATGATTGAAAATCCAATAAAAATGATTAACTTTAATGTAACTTCTTAATTCAGTTTTATGATAGATTCCAAAGATAAAATTTCAGGGCTTTCAAATGAAGAAGTTAGTTCCTCAAGAACTAAAAATGGCACCAATTCTTTAGAACATCAAGAAAAAAATCATTTTTTGATGTCATTGTTAGAAATGGTAAAAGAACCTATGTTTTTGTTATTAGTTGCTGCCGCAAGCATTTACTACATTTCTGGCGATTATGGTGATGGAATTTTTATGACTGTTGCTATATTTTTAGTTGCGGCAATTTCTTTATTCCAAGAAGCTCGAAGTAGAAATGCAATTGATGCCTTAAAAAAATTATCACAACCCAAAAGTAAAGTCATTAGAAATAATGAAGTTATAGAAATTCCAAGTGAAGAAATTGTGCTTGGCGATTTTATTCAAATTGAAGAAGGAACTTTTATTCCTGCCGATGCCACTATTATTCAATCAAATGATTTTTCGGTTAATGAAGCAATTTTAACTGGTGAATCTTTATCGGTTTTTAAAAACGAAAACTCGGAAAATAAAACCGTTTTTCAAGGAACGACTGTCTCCACTGGTTTAGCGATTTGCGAAGTAACTGCTATTGGAAATCAAACAAGTTTGGGGAAAATTGGAAAAAGTTTAGAAGAAATTCAAGAAGAAAAAACACCATTACAAATTCAGATTAACAATTTTGTAAAGAAAATGTCAATCATTGGATTACTTATTTTTGGGATTGTTTGGGCTCTAAATTATTACCATTCTAACAGTGTTTTAGATAGTTTACTCAAAGCATTGACAATTGCAATGAGTGTTATTCCAGAAGAAATTCCAGTTGCTTTTGCTTCATTTATGGCACTCGGAGCTTGGCGATTGATGAAAATGGGAATCATAACCAAACAAACAAAAACCGTTGAAACTTTAGGAAGTGCTACAGTAATATGTACCGATAAAACAGGAACAATTACTGAGAATAAAATGAGTTTGGCTCAATTGTATTTATTCAAATCAAATACAATTATTAATACTGAAGAGAAGTTAAATCCTGAAGCTGAAGAAGTTTTAAGTTACACGATGTGGGCAAGCGAACCTATTCCGTTTGATGCAATGGAAATTGCTATTCATGAAGCGTACACTAAATTAGAATCGGTAGATGAACGACCAAATTTTAAATTAATATACGAATATCCTTTAGGCGGAAAACCACCAATGATGACACATATTTTTGAAGATTCAAAAGGTAAAAAAGTCATAGCAGCCAAAGGTGCTCCAGAAGCAATTATCGCTGTCAGTCAATTATCTGAAAGTGAAAAAAAACAAATTTTAGTTGCTATTGAAAAAATGGCTAACGAAGGTTATCGCGTTCTTGGCGTTGGTGTTGCCGAATTTTCTGGAACTGATTATCCTAAAACACAACAAGAATTTAAGTTTTCTTTCAAAGGATTAGTTGCTTTTTACGATCCACCAAAAGCAAATATTCAAGAGGTTTTTGAGACGTTTTACAAAGCCGGAATTCAATTAAAAATAGTTACTGGTGATAATGCTCAAACTACATCAACAATAGCCAAACAAGTTGGTTTTAAAGATGCCGATAAAGTTCTAAACGGTGACGAATTAATGAAAATGGACGAAGCTACATTGAAAGTAAAAGTGATGGAGACAGCCATTTTTACACGAATGTTTCCTGAAGCAAAATTGAAAATTATTCAAGCACTAAAAGACAACAATCAAATTGTAGCAATGACTGGTGATGGTGTAAATGATGGTCCGGCGCTGAAATCGGCTCATATTGGAATTGCAATGGGTAAAAAAGGAACAGAAATTGCTAAACAAGCAGCGAATTTAATTTTGATTGACGACGATTTTGCAAAAATGACCGACGCTATCGCTATGGGAAGAAAGATTTATTTGAATTTAAAAAAAGCTATTCAATATATAATTTCTATTCATATTCCAATAATTTTGGTTGTGTTTATACCATTAGCATTAGGCTGGATATACCCTAATATATTTACACCAGTTCATATCATTTTCTTGGAAATAATTATGGGACCAACCTGTTCTATAATTTATGAAAACGAACCCATGGAACGCAATTTAATGTTAGAAAAACCGAGACCTTTAACAACAACTTTTTTTAACTTGAAAGAAATTACTATTAGTATCATTCAAGGATTGGTTATTACTTTGGGGTTATTATTTATGTATCAATATTGCATCCAAGAAGGGTTTTCAGAAACCTATACGCGAACTTCAATTTTTCTAACCTTAATTGCTTCAAATATTTTTCTGACTTTGGAAAATCGTTCGTTTTATTATTCCATTTTTACTACGATTCGATATAAAAATAATTTGGTTTTGATGATTATTGGGATAACAATTGTTGTAACTTCACTCCTGCTTTTTGTTCCTATTTTTTCAAAATTCTTTTTGTTTGAAATAGTTGATTATAAGCAAATTGGATTTAGTATTTTAGTAGCATTTGTCTCAGTAATGTGGATTGAAATTTATAAAATTTTCAAGAGAAAAAAAGCAACTAATTAAAAAAAGTTAAAATTAATGAAACTCTCCAAATAAACGTGAAGCCACATTATAAGCACTTTCAAAACTCATTGGACTTGTGTTCGTGTCGGCTTTTTGTTGGGTGAAATAGGATAACATTTTCTCAGTTGGCATATTTCCTGTTAAGTCATCTTTTGCCATTGGACAACCACCAAAACCTTGAATCGCGCCATCATAACGTCGACAACCAGCTTTATAAGCCGCATCAATTTTTTCGTGCCATTTGTCTGGAGTTGTGTGTAAATGCGCTCCAAATTCGATGTTTGGATATTTTGGAATTAAATTGGAAAACAAATAATCAATAACCTCGGGCGTTGAACTTCCAATAGTGTCTGAAAGTGATAAAATTTTAACCCCCATATTGGCTAATTTCTCGGTCCACTCACCTACTACATCAACGTTCCATGGATCGCCATACGGATTTCCGAAACCCATTGAAATATAGGTTACGACTTCTTTATTGGATTTATCAGCAATGTTTAAAATTTCTTGTAAAGTGATTAAACTTTCAGCAATAGTTTTGTGGGTATTTCGCATTTGGAAATTCTCTGAAATAGAAAATGGAAATCCTAAATACTGAATTTCTTTATGAACTGAAGTCAATTCTGCTCCTTGCGTATTAGCGATAATTGCTAATAATTTACTGGATGTTTGCGATAAATCGAGTTGTGCCAAAACTTCAGCAGTATCAACCATCTGTGGAATGGCTTTAGGAGAAACAAAACTACCAAAATCAATAGTATCAAATCCAACACGAAGTAGCGCTTGAATATAATCCACTTTTCGTTCCGTTGGAATGAAAGGTTTAATGCCTTGCATGGCATCGCGTGGACATTCTATAATTTTGATTTTCTCCATTTGTTGTCAAAGATACTAAAGAAATCGTTTTTACGAAATCGTTTTTTATAAAGTAACAAAATTTAATTATTACACTTTTGGGTAATAACTTAAAATATTACGTATTTTGGTAATAATTAAATATATTACGTATTTTGGTAATAAATTGAATTATTACGTATTTTGGTAATAATCGTTGTTTTATTAAAAATATTTATTACTTTTGATTTATGATTGTGATACTTACAGGCGACATTATCAACTCAAGAAAGGTTCCTTCCAAGAAATGGATGGATGACTTAAAAGCATTATTTCAAACGATTGGGAAATCTCCAAACGATTGGGAAATCTATCGTGGCGATGAATTTCAATTGGAAATCAAAACTATAGAAGACGCTTTGACTATTGTTTTTCAAATTAAAGCTTTTTTTAAATCCATAGATTTAGATGTAAGGATGAGTTTAGGATTTGGAGATAAAACACATAAAGCAAGAAAAATTACAGAAAGTAATGGCAGTGCTTTTATTCGTTCTGGTGAAACATTTGAAACCTTAAAAAAGCAAAAAATAAATTTAGCCATCAATTCTGGAAATGCTGAATTTGATGAAGAATTGAATTTAATGCTGAATTTAAGTCTATCCTTTATGGATAATTGGCTACAACAATCGGCTGAATTTGTGTTAGTTGCTATTCAAAACCCAACACTTTCCCAAGAGGAAATTGGAGTAAAATTAGGAATCAATCAAGCAGCAGTGAGTCGAAGACAAAAACGTTCTAATTATGAACTGATGATGCAAGTAGATCGTTATTTTAGAAAAAAAATAAAATCTCTTGAAATATGATTGTGTTTGTAAAATTACTTTTGGCTCACTTATTAGGCGATTTTTTATTGCAACCAACTCCGTGGGTAAAAAATAAAGAGCAAAAAAAACACAAGAGCATCTACTTGTATTTACACACCTTACTTCACTTTGCTTTGGCTTGGATTTTAGTTGGAACTACTGATTTTGGTTGGTATGCCTTCGCTTTAGCAGTATTACACGGTTTTATAGATTTTTTGAAGTTACATTATCAAAAGTCAAAAACTAAACGTATTTGGTTTTCTGTGGACCAAATTTTACATTTACTTGTTATTATTGCAGTTACATTAATTTATAACAATACTACGATAGATTTTACAAGTATTGGAAATCAGTTTTGGATTACAATTACAGGTTTTATTTTATTGACAAAACCAACTTCACTCATCATTAAAAACATCATTTCTATTTGGACACCCGAAAATAAAACCAATGATGATTCGCTACAAAATGCCGGAAATTATATTGGAATTTTAGAACGTCTTTTTGTATTCTGTTTTATTTTGACTGGCCATTTTGAAGCTATTGGATTTTTAATAGCCGCAAAATCAATCTTCCGATTTGGAGATTTAAAAGAGGCAAAAGACAGAAAACTAACGGAATATGTTCTAATTGGAACGTTATTAAGTTTCGGAATTGCTTTATTAATTGGACTTTTAGTACAAATAAGTTTAGGATTTTCTTTTTAAAATCGCCTTATTTATTTCCTTAACTAATTTTGGACCTTCGTAAATAAAACCTGTGTAAAGTTGAATTAAACTTGCTCCTGCTTCTAATTTTTCGATAGCATCTTGAGCCGAATGGATTCCTCCAACACCAATAATTGGAAACGATTTATTACTTTTATCAGATAAAAATCGAATCACCTCAGTTGAGCGTTTTGTCAATGGTTTTCCAGATAATCCGCCTGTTTCTGATTTATTTTCAGACTGCAAACCTTCTCTTGAAAGTGTTGTATTGGTTGCAATTACACCTGCAATTTTTGTTTCGTTTACAATATCAATAATATCTAATAATTGAGAATCGGTTAAATCTGGAGCTATTTTTAGGAGGATTGGTTTTTGTTTTGGCTTAGCTAAGTTTTTATTTTGAAGTGTTTGCAACAAATCTGTCAATGGCTTTTTATCTTGTAATTCACGAAGATTTGGTGTGTTTGGTGAACTTACATTTACTACAAAATAATCAACATAATCGAAAAGTGCTTCGAAACAAATTTCGTAATCTTGAGTGGCATTTTCATTTGGCGTAAGCTTGTTCTTTCCAATATTTCCGCCAATTAAAACGTTTTTATTCTTCTTTAATCTTTCAACAGCTTCTTGAACTCCGCCGTTATTAAAACCCATTCTGTTAATAATTGCCGAATCTTCTTTTAATCGAAATAATCTTTTTTTAGGATTTCCTTCTTGACCAACTGGCGTTAATGTTCCAATTTCTATAAAACCGAAACCAAAATTGGAAAGTTCTTTGTATAAAACTGCATTTTTATCGAAACCAGCAGCTAATCCTACAGGATTTGGGAATTTTAATCCAAAGACCTCTGTTTCTAATCGTTTGTCGTTTACTAAATACAACGATTTGAAAAGAGAGGAAAACCCTGGCATTTTAGATAAAAATCGGATTAATGAAAAGGTAAAATAGTGTACTTTCTCAGGATCAAATTGAAAAAGAATTGGGCGAATTAGTAGTTTGTACATTTTGTTGTAGTTGTGTTTTGCAAAAATAGAAAATTGTTTGGAGTTGAAAGTTGGAAGTTGAAAGAAAATAAAAATCTATTTGTAAATTTGCGACTTATAATAATTCAACTATGAATATTCGTCTTCTAGCCATTGGCAAAACCGATAATAAATCACTTCAAACTTTAATTGACGATTATACAAAAAGGTTATCTTTTTATGTGAAATTTGATTTGGAAGTGATTCCAGATATAAAAAATGTAAAAAACCTTTCGGAAGCGCAACAAAAAGAGAAAGAAGGCGAGCTAATTTTATCTAAACTTTCTGCAACTGACCAGCTAATTTTATTAGACGAAAACGGAACTACTTTCTCAAGTTTAGGTTTTTCTGATTATTTACAAAAGAAAATGAACGCCGGAATAAAAACCTTAGTATTTGTAATTGGCGGTCCGTATGGATTTAGTGAAGAAATTTACAAAAAAGCACAAGGAAAAGTATCACTTTCAGAAATGACTTTTTCTCATCAAATGGTTCGTTTATTTGTAATTGAACAAATTTATCGTGGGTTTACAATTTTAAGAAACGAACCTTATCATCATCAATAGAAAGTACGAAGTTTGGAATACGAAGTACAAAGTTTATTGACACATTTAGAAAATATAGATTTCACTAATAATCATTTCTATTTCCAATGTATTGATAAAAACTGCATTTTTAATAAAAGTATCGTAGCTAGCTTCCTTGTCAAAAGAAAAGTTATATTTCAAAGGTTTATCACTTTTCAAACTATTTAAATAATTTATCAAATTAGATTTTTCAACAATGGTTTTATTAACTAAAACTTTATCGCCTTTGGTGAAATAAATCTCAACTCCAGATTTTGGCTTTTCAAGTTTAAATTTTAGACTTGCAAAAGGTAAGAATGCTAAAGTTTTTTTCTTGTCATTTGCATATGAAAAAAAATTCTCGGCAGCTTCATTTTTATGAATGCTTTTATCTTTTTTAGCTTGCAATTTTATTAGTTCTGGCATCACTAATTTTAAAGGTAAACGTTTGTCGATATTAAAAATCCAATTGGTTGAAACTATGGCATTTTTTCTGTTTAAATCAGCAATAGTATCTTTTCCTTCGACTTTAAAAAATATATAAATTGGAGAATGCTCTTTAACGTCACCAATGATTGTTCTATCTGCTTTTGGTAACTGAATTTCTTTCTTTCCCTCACAAGATAGGATTCCAAAAACTATTAATAATACTAAATATTTTTTCATTTTAATGATTTAATTGATTGAATAATTTGACACACTCCACAGCTTCCTTTACATCATGAACGCGTAATATTTTTGCTCCTTTCATTAAGGAAATCGTATTTAATGACGTAGTTCCATTTAATGCAAATTCAGCTGTTGTATCCAACGTTTTATATATCATAGATTTTCTTGAAACACCTACAAGTAATGGCAATTCTAACATTTGAAATAATTCTAATTTACTTAAAACTTCAAAATTTTGTTCCAATGTTTTAGCAAATCCAAAGCCTGGATCGATAATCAAATCATTGATTCCTAAACTTCTTGCTTTGGCTACTCTTTCAGAAAAATAAAATATCATTTCTTTGATTATATTCTCATAATGAGTCATTTTTTGCATTGTTTGAGGTGTTCCTCTCATGTGCATCATAATGTAAGGCACTTGAAGATTTGCAATAGTTTGAAGCATGGCATCATCCAAGTTTCCAGCAGAAATATCATTTATCATCGCTGCGCCACTTTCTATAGTTTCTCTAGCAACTTTGCTTCTGAAAGTATCGATTGAAATAATGGTTTCAGGAAATTCATTAAGTACCTTTTGAACGATTGGAAGTATTCTTTGCAATTCCTCTTCTTCTGTCACAAACTCCGCACTTGGCTTACTTGAATATCCGCCAATATCGATAAAAGTTGCACCTTCTAAAAGCATTTTTTCAACTTGCAGCAAAATTGATTTTTCATCTATATGTTTTCCACCATCATAAAAAGAATTGGGTGTAACATTGAGAATTCCCATCACTTTGGGAGTAGATAAATCGATAAGTTTTCCTTTACAGTTAATCGTCATTGTACTTTGTACTTCAATTTGAATTCTTTACTTTTGACCCGAGACCATTTTGGTTCGAATCGTAAGTAGTAAAAATTATTATACAAAGATACCATTAATGAAGAATACTTCACAAGAATACGACAAAGTAATTGGCATTTGCCGAGATTTATTTAGTAAAAAAATGACTGATTATGGAAGTGCATGGCGCATTTTACGTTTGCCATCATTAACCGATCAAATTTTTATAAAAGCACAACGCATAAGAAGTCTTCAAGAAAACGAAGTTAGAAAAGTAGACGAAGATGAAACTGGTGAATTTATTGGCATCATCAATTATTGCATTATGGCTTTGATTCAATTAGAATTAGGTGTTGTTGACCAACCAGATTTGAATACCGAGCAAGCAGTAAAATTATACAACGAAAAAATTGCTTTAACCAAACAATTGATGGAAGACAAAAACCACGATTATGGTGAAGCTTGGAGAGAAATGCGCGTAAGTTCACTTACTGATTTAATTTTACAAAAATTACTTCGTGTAAAACAAATTGAAGACAATAAAGGAAAAACTTTGGTTTCTGAAGGTATTGACGCCAATTATCAAGACATGATTAATTATTCTGTATTTGCATTGATTTTAATGAAATTCGGACAATAACATATCGTTAACAACTTACAATTAAAAGCCTTTTTACCTTTGTAAAAACATATTTTATGGAAACAAAAAAATCATATATAGCTTGGTCAATTAGAATTTTAGTTTCGTTACTATTTATTGTTTCAGCTGTGGCCAAAATGTATCCTTCACCTTATTTTGCCATATCAACATTTGAAGTAAAACAGCTTTATACTTTAGGTTTTTCTGAGCATGTTGCGCCTTATTTTTCAAGAACTCTTATTGGAATCGAATTGGCAATGGGATTTTTATTGTTGCAAAACCATTGGTTGAAACGTTTTATTGTGCCAATGACTATTTTACTTTTAGCCGTTTTTGTTGGACATTTAACTTATGTAACTTTTCTGAGTGGTGGAGACTCTGGTAATTGTGGTTGTTTTGGAGAGTTAATTCCGATGACACCAATTGAAGCAATTATCAAAAATATTGTTGCCATTGGATTACTTGGATACTTATATTATATTCTTCCGAAAGAAACTTCAAATCATAACTTTTGGATTTTAACAACAGTCCTTTTTGCTACTATTTTAGGAATATACATGGTAGCTCCTATTCAACCAGTTGCAACTGCTCTTCCTGTTTCTGAAACTGAAGAACCTACTGAAGGTTTTGATAATTCAATGCCTACAATAGATTCAACAACTATGACGCTTCAAAATCCTTTGGAAAATGAAAAATTAACTAATGAAGTTAAAAAAGATACCGCTAAAAAAGTAGAAGTTCAAAACTTGAATGAACCTAAAAAGGTAAAATCAGGAAATGCTGCTCTTTTTACGAGTATTGACAAAGGCAAAAAATTACTTTGCTATTTTGTTCCTGGTTGTGACCATTGTAGAGATGCGGCCAAAGAACTAACAGAAATGAGAAAGAAAGATGCTAGTTTACCGCCACTTTCTATCATTTTCATGAATGAAGAAGCTGATTTAATTCCTGCTTTTTTCAAAGAAGCTGGTGCAACTTATCCATACAAAATCATTGAAATCATTCCGTTTTGGAATACTCTTGGAAGCGGAAAAGATACACCTGGTGTAAAATATCTTTGGAATGGAAACGAAATAAAATACTATTGGGGAATAACTGACGATAAATTTGTTGGTGAAGATTTGAAAAAATATTTGAACCAATCGTATGAAGAACTTAAGAAAACGCATCCAAAATTATAAACTTATAATTAATTGAAAATGAAAAAAGTAATAGTAATATTAACAATAATAATGACTTCAATATCATGTGGTAATGCACAAAAAAAAGAATTTTCAAAAGAAGCTCTTAAAGGTAAATTAACAGACACCGAATCTAAAGAAATTACTTTTAAAGAAATTTTAAAGAAACATAAAGGCAAAACCATTGTGATTGAATTTTGGGCTTCTTGGTGCAGTGATTGTGTAAAAGCAATGCCAAAAGTTAAAGAGATGCAAGCTAATAATCCAAACGTAGTTTACATTTTCATTTCTTTAGATAAAACTTTTGATAAATGGAAAGCTGGAATAGAAAAACACGAATTAGCAGGAGAACACTACTGGGTTAATGACGAAAAAGGTATGAAAGGTACTTTTGGAAAATCCGTTGATTTAGATTGGATTCCAAGATACATGATTATCAATAAAAAAGGTCAAATTGAATTGTATCGTGCTATTGAAACTGACTTTGAAAAAATTAATGCTACTTTAAAAACACTAGAATAATGAGAAAGAAAATCGTTGCTGGCAATTGGAAAATGAACAAAAATGCCGAAGAAACTGAAGATTTATTAAATGAACTTATTGATAAATTACCAAACGATATTGAAGCACAAATTATTGTTGCCCCAACGTTTGTTAACTTAGCATCTGCTTCTGATCATTTAGAATTTACAAATATTGTGGTAGCTGCACAAAATATGCATCAAGCAGAAAGTGGTGCTTACACAGGAGAAATTTCTGCAGATATGTTACAAAGTATTGGAGTAAATACGGTTATTCTTGGTCACTCAGAAAGAAGAGCTTATTTTAACGAAACCGATTCTCAATTGGCATATAAAGTTGATACAGCACTAAAACATAACATGACAGTGATTTTTTGCTTTGGTGAAGAATTAAAAGACCGTCAAGACAATCAACATTTTAATTTAGTTGAAACTCAATTACGTGACGGATTGTTTCATATTAGCAATGAATCTTGGGAAAATATTATCTTAGCATACGAACCAGTTTGGGCAATTGGAACAGGAGAAACTGCTTCACCTGAACAAGCTCAAGAAATGCACGAGTTTATTAGAGAAACAATTCGCAAACGTTTTGGAAGCGATATCGCTGAAGATGTTTCAATCCTTTATGGAGGAAGCGTAAAACCAGATAATGCAAAAGAAATTTTTGGTAAACCAGATGTTGATGGTGGACTAATTGGTGGCGCGGCACTAAAAGCAGATGACTTCGTTGGAATTGTAAACGGATTAAGATAATTAATATTCAAAATAGTTTAAATCCTCAATTGTAATTCAATCAGTTGAGGATTTTTTTTTATTACTTAGTAACAAATTCTTACATTCATCGTCTTACTCTTAAACCAAACAACAAATTATTTTGGAAACAATTCTAAGCATTAAAAATCTTCACAAACGTTATGGCAAACTACAAGCTGTTAAAAACGTTTCACTAGAAATTCAAAAAGGAAATGTCTATGGCATTTTAGGACCAAACGGAAGTGGAAAATCTACCACTCTTGGTATCGTATTGAATGTTGTCAATAAAACCTCAGGAGAGTATTCTTGGTTTGGAGGCACATTGCAAACACATGAAGCTTTGAAAAAAGTTGGTGCTATCATTGAACGCCCAAATTTCTATCCTTACATGACTGCAAAAGAAAACCTTGAATTGGTTTGCAAAATAAAAGGCATCAGCTACAATAAAGTCCAAGAAAAACTAGAAGTTGTTGGATTGTATGACAGAAAAGACAGCAAGTTCAACACTTTCTCACTTGGAATGAAACAACGTTTGGCCATTGCATCTGCTTTACTTAACGATCCTGAAATTCTTATTTTAGACGAGCCAACCAATGGTTTAGATCCACAAGGAATTCATCAAATTAGAGATATCATAAGATTAATTGCTTCACAAGGAACTACAATTTTATTGGCTTCTCACCTATTGGATGAAGTTGAAAAAGTATGTTCACATGTATTGGTTTTAAGAAAAGGCGAAATTCTTTACTCTGGAACTGTTGAAGGAATGTCTACTAATAATGGTTTTATCGAACTTCAAGCCAATGACAATAAATCATTGATTGCTGCGCTTCAAAATCATCCTAATATTACCAAAATAGTTGAAGAAGAAGGTAAAGTTTTAATTTATTCTAATACCAATATTGATCCTTCAGAATTAAATAAATTTTTGGTTGAGAAATCAATTTACTTAAACCATTTAGCTAAACGTAAAAACAGTTTAGAAGCACAATT
The DNA here is from genome assembly GCF_039539165.1 of Flavobacterium chungnamense. Taxonomy (NCBI): domain Bacteria; kingdom Pseudomonadati; phylum Bacteroidota; class Flavobacteriia; order Flavobacteriales; family Flavobacteriaceae; genus Flavobacterium; species Flavobacterium chungnamense. The sequence goes on along the minus strand of NZ_BAABCS010000030.1, from coordinate 22,988 downwards.
TCTTCAATTAACAGGCAAATAATCTACACAAAAATGAAACGATTACTCTCAATAGAATTACAAAAAATCTGGAAAAATAAAGCAAGTAAAATTTTAACTTTAAGCTACTTTATTTTGCTAACTTTTATAGCTTTAATTGCCTCAATAAAAATTAATATTGGTAATTTTCAACTTCATATTGCTGAACAAGGAATATTCAATTTTCCATACATTTGGCACTTTAACACCTATATTGCAGCTATTTTAAAATTCTTCCTTGCGGTTGTTATTGTATCGATGATGGCAAACGAATATAGTTATGGTACTTTAAAACAAAACTTAATCGATGGAATGAGTAAAAAAGAATTTGTAACATCAAAATTCTTAACCGTTGTAGTATTTGCTGGAGTATCTACATTGTTCATTTTTATACTATCACTTATTCTTGGATTATCATTTTCATCCTACAATGAGGTTGGAATAATCTTTTCTGAAATGGAATATCTTTTAGCTTATTTTATAAAACTAACTGGATTTTTCTCTTTCTGTTTGTTTATTGGAATTTTAATAAAACGCTCTGCTTTCGCACTAGGATTCTTATTCGTATGGAATATTATTGAAGGTATAATTATCGGAATTTTGAATTTTAAAGTTTTTCCAGATAGTGATTTTGATAAAAATATTACTCAATTTCTACCTTTAGAATCCATGAGTAATCTTATAGTTGAACCATTTACAAAGCTATCAGTTATCAAAAATATTGAGACAACTATTGGTGGTGCAGCAAACTTGAAAGATTATGATGTACATTGGTATTCAATTCTTATTGTACTTGCTTGGACAGCCATTTTCATTTCATCCTCTTATTATCTTTTAAAAAGAAGAGATTTATAGTCTATATAAGAATGTTAAAAAAATATAAGTTCTTTAGATTAACTCTAATATATTTGCTATTTTTATCAAATGAAAAAGAGAGTTTTACTATACTTACTAACTGTTTTATTATCAGCTAATTGTTTTTCGCAGTTTAGCAAGACGCATTACATTCCACCATTGTCTCATACAGATTCTGTAGAGCCATTGAACCAATATCTATATATTTCTAGTCCAAGTTTGGTTCCTATCAACTTTCAAATTCAAGAAATTGGTGGTACAACAATAAATGGAACTGTAAGTAGAGACACTCCATATGTATATTCAATTGGTTTTGGAACAGATACTCAACTTCTAACTAATGAAATTGATGTGAGTGTTGTTAAAAACAATAAAGGTTTTATCGTTCAAGCACAAGATTTAATTTATGTTACTGTAAGGTTAACAGCACAGAGTAATCTTCATGCAGGTGGACTTGTCGCCAAAGGTAGTGCGGCTTTAGGAACAAACTTTAGAATAGGTGGTTTCATTAATACTGGTGCTCCAACATCTACTGAAAATTATTTCACCTTTGCTTCTGTACTCGCTACAGAAAATAATACTACAATTACATTTGATGATATCAAAACAGGTGTAACACTTTTAAATAATGCAGCTGCAGGAAATACACCTGCAAATGTTACTCTTAATGCTGGTGATAGTTATGTTATTGCCGTTAAAGGTCCATCTGATCCAAATAGAGATGGCTTGATTGGTATGTTGGTGAACTCTAATAAACCCATTGCAGTAAATTGCGGTTCTTTTGCAGGAAGTAATGGTTCTACAAGTAATTTAGATTTAGGCTTTGACCAAATTGTTTCTGCAGAAAGAACTGGACAAGAATATATTTTCATTAAAGGATCAGGAGTAGATGTAACAGAAAGACCTTTAATTGTTGCTCATGAAGACAACACCGAAGTATTTACAAACGGAATAAATTTACCTATTGCTAACTTAAATGCTGGAGAATACTTGGCTTTAGATGGTTCTCAGTTTTCTGCTAATGGTAATTTATATGTAAATACTTCAAAGAATGTTTTTGCTTATCAAGGAATTGGTGGTTCTACAAGTCAAGCCAATCAAAACATGCACTTTTTACCACCACTAAGTTGTCAAACACCAAAAACTATAAATAATATTCCTTTCATTAATGAAGTAGGAAACTTATCCAATTTTGCAGGAACAGTTTGTTTAGTAACTAAAACTGGAGCTACGTTAAACTTTATAATTAATGGTACAAGTTATACTTTAACAAGTTTACCAGGAAGCATAAATGTAAATGGTCCATTTGCAGTAACAGGTAATGTCGATTATGTAACTTATACTTTTGAGGGTCTTAATGGTAATGTATCAGTATTTTCATCAGAGCAAGTATATTTATCCTATTATGGTTCAAGTGGTGCAGCAACCTATGGCGGATTCTACTCAGGATTTACTTTTAAACCAGAAGTAGTTTTTCAACCAGTGGCAGGAAGTAGTTCCAATTGTATTCCAGATGTAAATTTAGAAATAAGTTCATTAAGTGGTTTTGATGTATTTCAATGGTATTTCAATGGAGTAGCAATAAGTGGAGCTACAAATAGCTCATACACTCCTCTACAACCAGGATATTACAAAGTAAAAGCAACATTAACAGAATGTGGAATTGATTTATTTTCTGACGAAATTCCAGTAAGTACTTGTTCTACAAATTCTGATAGTGATAATGCTAACGACAATATCGACCAAGATTATGATGGTGATGGAATTACAAATTGTGACGAATCCTTTGGAAATCAAAATATCTCATTAGCAAATCCACTTGCAGGAATTGTTGCTGTTGGAACTTATTCAAATTCATTTACAGGTGTAATTTCAACTTCTACAACAGCAAGTGCAACACCATTTATTGGCAATGCTGACGGAAGTTTTGTCACAGAAATTCCACCAGGAAAGACAAATACTGTTAAATATCAACTTACTTTTCCTCAACCAATATCATTAGGAATTGAATATGTTACAACAGCAAATTCAACTGATTTATTAGATGCGAATGCTGAATTTATTATTAATTCACCAATAAATAAAACAATAACTGTTCTAAATCCAACAAATCAATTATTAATCGATACTAACTATGACGGAATTTTTGAAAGTGGTGTTACAGAATATTCTTCTTTCGAAATTCGATTTAGAGTAAACAGCACTACTCCACTTGCAGCTGGTACTGGAACATTCCGATTCATGACCAGTCAAGCAACTTCTATTAGTTTTTCACATAGAAATTTATCGGATGCTTTACCTAACAAATCAACATTCAAAATCATAGCTACTTGTGTACCTAAAGACTATGATGGTGATGGCGTTTTTGACCAATTTGATTATGATAGTGATAATGATGGTATTCCTGATTACATAGAGGTACAAGGCGCTTCTTTTGTAGCTGTATCAAATATTGATGCTAATAATGACGGAATTGATGATGCTTACAACACTGGATTAACACCAGTTGATTTTGATAATGATGGTATAGTAGATTATCTTGATTTAGATTCTGACAATGATGGAATTTACGATTTAAATGAGTCAGGATATACTTTAACAGATGCTAATTCTAATGGCATGATTGATGGAACTAATTTTGGCATCAATGGATGGTTAGACTCTTTAGAAACAACTCCAGATAGCGGAATTATTTCAAATACCATCGCTAATACTGATAGTGATTCTCTAAATAATTACTTAGATTTAGATAGTGATGGTGATGGTTGTGATGATGTTATTGAAGCAGGATATACAGATGGAAACAATGATGGAATTTTGGGAAATACAACTCCTCCAACAGTAAATCCAAACAATGGAGTGGTAACAAGCGGAACCGGTTATGTTAACCCAAATTCTAATTTTTTCACACCTGCTCCAATTGTAATTACTACACAACCTGCAAATCAATTTTCATGTGAATTGCAAGGCACAACATTTACGTTAATAACTTCAACACCAATAACTACTTATCAATGGCAAGTATCATCAGATAATGGTTTGACTTGGACAAATATTACAAACAATACAAATTATGCTGGAGCAACAACAGACGTTTTAGCTGTAAATAACATTGCTTCATCAATGGCAGTAAACAAATATAGAGTAGTTCTTAATAGAACAGGAAACTCTTGCGGTTTGATTTCTGGTGAGGCTTCTTTATCAATTTATGCTTTACCTGTTGTGGTTTCTCCATTATCATTAATTCAATGTGATGATAATACTGATGGTATTTCTACCTTCAATTTAACTGAAAAAAATACATTTATTTCTACTAATTCAGCGAATGAAACTTTTACGTTTTTCACAAATCAAACTGCTGCTCAAACCAACGATACTGCATTTTTAATTTCAAGCCCCATAGCATTTACAACAGCTAATACATCCGTGTGGGTAAGAGTTCAAAATGCAAATAACTGTTTCAGTGTTGCAAGATTAGATTTGATAGTGTCTACACCACAATTACCAGCTAGTTTTATCATACCTAATCAAGTAAAATGTGATGATTATATTAATGCAACCAATAACGAATATGATGGAATTGCAACATTTGACTTAACGCAAATTTACAACAACACTTTAGCACAATTACCTACTCCTACCTCTGATTTTACAATAAAATTTTATAAAAATCAGGCCGATTTTAATGCTGAAAATGATAGTAATGGTAATTCATTAGCTATAACAAATATTTCAAATTATAGAAATATTGGCTATCCAAATTCACAAACCATTTGGGTTCGTGTTGACAGCAATATTAATAACGGATGTTATGGTTTCAAAACTTTTAATGTTATCGTTGAACCAACTCCTGTTTTCAATACAGTTGGCGTAAACAATGTTATTCGTCATTGTGATGATGACCATGATGGAATTTACGGATTCAATACTTCTACTCTTGAGAACGATATTCTTCAAGGTCAAACAAATATTGACGTAACCTACTATGACAATTTAGGAGTTCCATTTGCTATGACAAATCCTTTTACTGTAAATACTTCTCAAACTATTACAGTAAGATTAACGAATAATCCTTCATTAGCAACAGATGGCCCATGTTATTACGAGAAAACAATTCAGTTTATAGTTGATGATTTACCACAGATTTTTCCACTATTACCAAATCAATTAACTTTTTGTGATGATGAAACCGATCCTGCTGACCAAGATGGGTTATTAAATTTTGACACAACAAACATACTTCCAACAATTTTGCAAGGACAAACAGGTTTTGATATCAGTTTCACTTTACAAGATGGAACTATTGTAACTTCTTTACCTCCAACATTTACTACAGGAACTCAAAATGTAACCCTAACATTAACAAATCCTTTAAACCCTAGTTGCCCGGTTTCTACAATTTTAAATTTTATTGTAAATCCAACTCCAAATATTGATATCAATCAAAATGGTTGGGCAAATCAACTTGTTTGTACCAATCTTCCAACTTTTACAGTAACATTAGATGCTGGAATTACAGATGCAACACCAATTAGCGCTTATACATATCAATGGTATTTAGAAGGAAATTTACTTGCAGGTGAAACAAATTACTCAATAACTGTTAATACTGGTGGAACCTATTCAGTTGTTGTTACCAATTCATTTAGTTGCCCAAAAACTAGAACAATTGAAGTTACCACTTCAGTAATTGCAACAATTGATAATATCAATATTATTGATTTATCTGAAAATAATTCTGTCGAGGTAATTGTATCTGGAAATGGCGATTATGTTTACAGTATTCAAGAACCTTATGGCCCATATCAAGATTCGAATATTTTTACCAATGTACCAATGGGCTTTCATACAATATATGTAAAAGACTTAAATGGATGTGGTATTTCAGAACAATTAATATCTGTTTTAGGGGTTCCACAATATTTTACTCCAAATGGAGATGGTTTTAACGACACCTGGAATATTAAAGGCGCAAATGAGCAATTCTATACAAACTCTATCATCCACATTTATGATCGATATGGTAAATTAGTAAAACAAATATCGGCAATTGGTCAAGGTTGGGACGGTACTTTTAATGGTAATTTAGCACCTTCAGATGATTACTGGTATAATATTACTTTTGATGATGGTAGAAATGCAAAAGGACACTTCGCTCTCAAAAGATAATCATAAAGTTAACTCCATAAAAAAACCATCAGCTTTCACTGATGGTTTTTTTTATTCAAATTTGAAGAATTAGATTTTAAATCTTTTTCTATCATTTTCAGTTAAATAAATTTTTCTCAAACGAATAGTTTTTGGAGTAACCTCAACATATTCATCTTTTTGAATGTATTCTAAAGCTTCCTCTAATGAGAAAATAATTGGTGGAATAATTCTAGCTTTTTCATCATTTCCAGATGAACGAACGTTTGATTGTTTCTTAGCTTTTGTTACGTTAATACACATATCATCACTACGAGAATTTTCTCCAATTACTTGTCCTTCATAAATTTCATCATTAGGATTTACGAAGAATTTACCACGATCTTGCAATTTATCGATAGAATAAGGAATTGCTTTTCCGTTTTCCATAGAAATTAATGAACCATTATTTCTTCCAGGAATCTCTCCTTTGAATGGTTCGTAACCTATATAACGGTGCGACATGATTGCCTCACCAGCAGTAGCAGTAAGCAATTGATTTCTCAAACCGATAATTCCACGAGATGGAATATTAAATTTAACAATCATACGTTCACCTTTACCCTCCATAGATAACATTTCTCCCTTACGGATAGAAACAAATTCCACAGCTCTTCCTGAAAGATTTTCTGGTAAATCGATTGTTAACTCTTCAATAGGCTCACATTTTTTACCATCAATTTCTTTGATAATAACTTGTGGTTGACCAATTTGTAATTCGTAACCTTCTCTTCTCATTGTTTCAATAAGAACCGATAAGTGAAGTACTCCACGACCAAAAACCATAAATTTATCAGCAGAATCAGTTTCACCCATACGCATTGCAAGGTTTTTCTCTAATTCTTTTGTCAATCTATCTCTAATGTGTCTTGAAGTAACAAATTTACCTTCTTTACCAAAGAAAGGCGAATCGTTAATTGTAAACAACATACTCATTGTAGGCTCATCAATAGCAATAGTTTGTAATGCTTCTGGGTTTTCAAAATCAGCAATAGTATCACCAATTTCAAAACCTTCAACACCAACAATTGCACAAATATCACCAGCTATAACTTCCTGCACTTTTTTACGACCTAAACCTTCAAAAGTATGCAATTCTTTAATTCTCGATTTCATTACAGAACCATCTCTTTTTACTAAAGAAATTGGCATTCCCTCTCTTAAAACACCTCTTTCTAATCTACCTATCGCAATACGACCTGTAAATGAAGAGAAATCTAAAGAAGTTATTAACATTTGTGGTGTTCCTTCAGAAACTTTTGGTGCAGGAACATGTTCTACTACCATATCTAATAAAGGCTCAATATTATCTGTCATATTTTCCCAATGATCAGACATCCAGTTATTTTTAGCTGAACCATAAACCGTAGGAAAATCCAACTGCCATTCTTCTGCACCCAATTCAAACATCAAATCGAAAACTTTTTCATGCACTTCTTCAGGTGTACAATTTTCTTTATCAACTTTATTGATAACTACACAAGGCTTTAAGCCTAAATCAATTGCTTTTTGCAATACGAAGCGAGTTTGAGGCATAGGACCTTCAAAGGCATCAACTAAAAGACAAACTCCGTCAGCCATATTTAATACACGTTCCACTTCTCCACCAAAATCGGCGTGCCCTGGAGTATCAATAATGTTGATTTTTGTTCCTTTATACGAAACAGAAACGTTTTTTGAAGTAATTGTAATACCTCTTTCACGTTCTAAATCGTTGTTATCAAGAATTAAGTCACCTGTATTTTCATTTTCACGAAAAAGTTGACAATGGTACATAATTTTATCAACCAAAGTAGTTTTACCATGGTCAACGTGAGCAATAATTGCAATGTTTCTAATAGATTCCATCTGATTTTTTTAGGAGGTGCAAAGGTACACTTTATTTTGATATAAAAAACCTTACTAACAAGAGTTTACATTTTAATAACTATTATTACTTGAAAGATTAAAAAAATGATTATTTTTTTAATAAAAAAGATGGTTTCATCATTTTTTTTTTATTTTTGAGTGATGAAAAGTTTTTTTTACAAGAGTATAGTAATTTATTTTCTAATTATTCTCATTTTGGCTTTATTAAGCCACTACTATATTGTAAACTTCATTTCTATCAATAATCAATTATACTACAGTCTCAGTATTTGTATCTTAATAATAATTGGCTCACCAATAGCACTAATTACAATTATTAGATTAAATGACAAGAAAAACAATGATTCAATAACTAACCTAAAGAGAATCAACAAAGAACTATACGAATCAAACGAAAAATATGATATTGTTGCAAAAGCAACAAGTGACACAATTTGGGATTGGGATATTAAAACTGGTGGCTTCATTTGGAACAAAGGTATACAAGGTATTTTTGGATATAAAAAAGAAGACGTTGGAGAAAATCTTCAATGGTGGTTTGAAAAAATTCATCCTGAAGACAGCTTAAAAATGTCCGTAAAGCTATATTCATTCATTGAACAAAAAACTGAAAAATGGCAAGATTACTATAGATTTATGTGTGCTGATGGAACATATAAATATGTTTTCGACAGAGGTTTTTTAGTAATGGACGATGATCGAAATGTAATTCGTATGATAGGAGCAATTCAAGACATTACAAAACAGAAAGAAGAAGAACAAAGATTAAAGCTTTTAGAAACTGTAATCACTCAAACAAAAGACACAGTAATTATTACTGAAACGAGCAATACAGAAATAGAACTACCAAAAATTGTTTTTGTCAATCCTGCATTTTCAAAAATGACAGGATATAAATCAAAAGAAGTAATTGGAAAAAATGCTACTATTTTGATGAATAAATTTAGTGTTAGGAATGATATAAAAAAATTAGCCGAAGTCATCAAAAAGAAAGAAGAATTTACTTTTGAAGCACTAAATAAAAGAAAAAATGGCGAGCAGTATTGGGTAAATCTTACAATGATTCCTATTACTAACAAAGACAATCAACATTCTCACTGGATTTCAATACAAAGAGATATTTCCGACGAAAAAGAACGAGAAAAAGAGCGTGAACATTTAATTAGCGAACTTACTCAAAACAACAAAGATCTTAAGCAGTTTTCATACATTACTTCGCATAATCTTAGAGCTCCGCTCTCTAATCTAACTGGGCTTTTAAATCTTGTTGAGGATATTCCTATTGAAAATCAAGAATTAAAAGAAATTATAAGCGGCTTTTCTAAATCTACACACCAACTTAACGAAACCATAAATGATTTAGTAAATGTTATTATTATTAAAGATAGTCCTTCAATTCAAAAAGAAGGCATTGTCATAAAAGATGTATTTGAAAGTGTATTTAATCAATTAAGTTTTTTAATTGGAGTAAAAAAACCAATTATCAAAATGGATTTAAATAAAGCTCAAATAGTTTACTTAAACAAATCTTATATTGAAAGTATTTTATTAAATTTGATGTCAAATTCGTTACGTTATTGCGATCCAAATAGACAATTAAAAATTTCTATAGCTTCAAAAAAAGTGGAAAATGAAACAATAATGACTTTCAAGGATAACGGAATTGGAATTGACTTAGAAAGAAACAAAGACAAGGTATTTGGACTATATCAAAGATTTCACGACTATCCCGACAGCAAAGGATTAGGCCTATATCTAGTAAAATCTCAGGTAGAATCAATGGGAGGAACAATAAGTATTGATAGTAAAGTTGGCGTTGGCACTACCTTCACAATAATTTTTAAAAACAATAAAGATGTATAATAAAATATTATGTGTTGACGACGATCCAATAACGCTTATGTTGTGTAAAAAAGTAATTGAAAAATCAAATTTTTCTAAACAAATAGATACAGCACACAATGGTGAAGATGCAATTAAATATTTTGACAACCTAAAAAATGATTTAGAAAAAAATAAAAATATCATTTTACCACAACTAATGTTTTTAGATCTAAACATGCCTATTATGGGAGGATGGGAATTTCTTGATATATTCTCTGAAAATAATTACCATAATTTTTTCCCAGACTTAAAAGTTATTGTATTATCCTCTACTATTGACCCTAGAGATATAGAAAAATCTAAATCTTACACAATGGTTATTGATTTTCTATCCAAACCTATTACCAAAGAAATGCTTTACTCTTTTAGTAACAATACTAAATAAAAAAAGCTTCCAAATTGGAAGCTTTTTTATTTTATCGTAATTAAAACATTACATTTTTGCAACATGTTTAGTTAACTTAGATTTTAAGTTTGACGCTTTGTTGTCATGAATAATGTTTTTCTTAGCTAGTCTATCAATCATAGAGATTACACTAGATAATTTTGAAGAAGCATCAGATTTATCAGTAGCTAATCTTAATGCTTTTATTGCATTACGAGTAGTTTTGTGCTGATATCTATTTAACACTCTTTTCTTTTCGTTACTTCTAATTCTTTTTAAAGCTGACTTATGATTTGCCATTTTTTCCTTTTTTTAATTGTAATAATTGTTATAAACTACTAGTTAAAAAAGAAAAACCTCCCACAACTTATATAAAAGTCACTTTGGTTTTAACTAATAAAATAATAACAGAGACACCAATTATTATTTTACAAAACTTATTTACAACTAATTTTGTAGCCCGTAGGGGAATCGAACCCCTCTTACATGGATGAAAACCATGCGTCCTAACCGATAGACGAACGGGCCAATATCATCCTTCGTTAATTATGTATTTCAGTAAACTGAACTTGTAGCCCGTAGGGGAATCGAACCCCTCTTACATGGATGAAAACCATGCGTCCTAACCGATAGACGAACGGGCCATTACATTATTTTGTAATGCGAGTGCAAAAATACAACTATTTTTAATTCACGCAATAGTAGTAAGCACTTTTTTTAATTATTTTTTAATATGCTTTTGCAAACAACACTCTACCAGTAGATTTAACTCCAGAAAAAACACATATCCCATCCTCTTCTACTCTATCTAAAGGAATACATCTGATGGTAGCTTTAGTCAAATCTTTAATTTTTTCTTCTGTTTCTGGTGTTCCATCCCAATGCGCTGATATAAAACCTCCTTTATTTTCTAATACTTCTTTAAATTCTTCGAAAGAGTTCACCTCTGTTATATGAGCAGTTCTATAATCTATTGCTTTTTGAAATAAATCTTTTTGAATTATTTCTAATAAATCATTTACATAATCAACGATTCTTTCATTTGAAATAACTTCTTTGGTAAGTGTATCTCTTCTTGCTACCTCAAAAGTTCCGTTTTCCAAATCTTTTGGTCCAACTGCAATTCTAACTGGAACTCCTTTTAATTCCCATTCAGCAAATTTGAATCCTGGCTTTTGAGTAGTTCTATTATCATATTTAACAGAAATATTTAATTTTTTAAATTGAGAAATTAATCCATTTACAACTTCAGATATTTTTTCAAACTCTTCATCAGTTTTAAATATAGGAACAATAACAACTTGTATTGGAGCTAAATTTGGAGGCAAAACCAATCCATTATCATCCGAATGCGTCATAACTAATGCTCCCATCAAACGTGTTGATACACCCCAAGAGGTTCCCCAAACATATTCTTGTTTTCCTTCCTGATTAGCATATTTTACATCAAAAGCTTTGGCAAAATTTTGCCCCAAGAAATGTGATGTTCCTGCTTGTAATGCTTTTCCATCTTGCATTAATGCTTCAATACAATAAGTCTCCTCTGCTCCTGCAAAACGTTCTGTTTCAGTTTTTAAACCCTTTATCACTGGAATAGCCATAAAATTTTGAGCAAAATCCGCATAAACATTCATCATTTTTTCAGATTCTTCAATAGCTTCTGCTTTGGTAGCATGTGCTGTATGACCTTCTTGCCATAAAAATTCAGCAGTTCTTAAAAACAAACGAGTTCTCATCTCCCAACGAACCACATTTGCCCATTGATTAATTAGCAAAGGTAAATCTCTGTAGGATTGAACCCATCCTTTATAAGTTGACCAAATGATAGCTTCACTTGTAGGACGAACAATTAATTCTTCTTCCAATTTAGCATTAGGATCCACCATTAATTTACCTGGACGTGTCTCATCATTTTTTAAACGATAATGCGTCACAATGGCACATTCTTTTGCAAAACCTTCAGCATTTTTTTCTTCAGCTTCAAACATACTCTTGGGAACAAATAAAGGGAAATAGGCATTACTATGTCCTGTTTCTTTAAACATTCTATCTAATTCTGCTTGCATTTTTTCCCATATTGCATAACCGTATGGCTTAATTACCATACAACCTCTTACACCTGAGTTCTCCGCTAAATCTGCTTTAACTACAAGTTCGTTATACCATTTGGAATAATCCTCTTCTCTTTTTGTTAAGTTCTTACTCATAATGAATAGTTTGGCATAAAAATTGTTTAACTTATTTTAACTAAATAGTTCGGCAAAACTAACTATTTTTGTATTGTCCAACAATAAAAATGCTATAGATATGAAAACAAATTATTTTTTTACCAAAAAAATCTCCATTTATTCTGTATTTGGACTTTTTGCATTGATTGCAACTTCTTGTGGCTCATACCAAAACACCTCTTATTATGATAATGATGGTATTTATGGTTCAACAGACAACAAACCTAAACAAACTGAGGAAGCGAAAGCTAACAGTGCTTATTACAAAGAGTACTTCAGTTCATTGAATCAAGAAAGTCAAGAAGTATTTACTGATGTTGAAACTTATTCATCTTATAACGACACAATTGCAAAGAATGATACTCAAACCAATGTAAACTATGCTAGTTGGGGTTCAAACAATCCTGAAAATATTACAATCAATGTTTATGACAATAGTTGGGGATGGAATAATTGGGGATGGAACAACTGGTATGGTAACGGATGGGGATGGAATAATTGGTATGGAAATGGTTGGGGATGGAATAGCGGATGGTACGGCTCAAATTGGGGATGGGGATGGAACTCATGGTACGGACCTAACTGGGGTTGGGGATGGAATAATTGGTATGGTAACGGATGGGGATGGAATAATGGTTGGTATGGAAATGGTTGGGGTTGGAACAATGGTTGGAATGGTAACAATTATGCCTACTCTAACGGAAGAAGAAATTCGAATTACAATAACAATATGAATAGTCCTGTAGGAAACAGAAGAGTTTCAAACATAGGAAATACAAGAAATACAAATTTTGGAGGAGTTAGACCTACTAATTCTTCTGTTAGAAATCCAAATACTACAAGAAATGATTATCAAACAGGTGGTGTAAGACCTACTAACACTACTGTTAGAAATCCAAATACTACTAGAAATGATTATCAAACAGGTGGTGTAAGACCTACTACTAGTCCTACTAGAAATGATAACAACACTGTTAGACCAACTACAACTCCTGTTAGAACGAACACGAACACTAGAAGTTATGATAGTCCAAGATCTTACTCTCCAAGCCCAAGTAGCAGTGGAGGTGGTAGTTTCGGCGGTGGAGGCGGTGGAGGTAGATCGTCTGGCGGAGGTAGAAGATAATCATCAATCTAAAAGTATAAAATTTTATGAAAAAGATATTTACAATTGCGATAGCAACTTTAGCTATCGCATCAATTCAAGCGCAGGATATTAATGATGCCTTGCGTTATGGACAAACTGATTTGAATGGAACGGCTCGTTTTAGAGCAATGGGTGGAGCTTTTGGAGCATTAGGTGGTGATTTTTCTTCTCTTAATGTAAACCCAGCAGGTTCTGTGATATTTGCTAACAATCAAATAAGTTTGACATTAAGTAATTTTAATATCAAAAATAACTCAAACTATTTTGGAAATAAAACATCCGAAAACAACAACTCATTCGATTTAAATCAAGCTGGTGCTGCTTTCATATTTGAAAATGGTAGTGCCAAAAGTGATTGGAAGAAATTTGCAGTAGCTGTAAATTATGAAAATGCTAAAAATTTAGACAACTCAATATTCTCTTCTGGAACAAACATTGGAAGTTCTATTGATAAATACTTTTTGAGTTACGCAAATGGCGTCCCTTTTGGAAACATAGATAACTTCTATTTTGACGAATTGTATTTTAACGAACAACAAGCTTACCTTGGTTATAATTCATACATAATTGATCCAAACAATAGTGCAGATCCAAACAATGTAGACTATTATACTAACATCGCTGGAGGTGGCAACTATTACCAAGAAAACGCTATAGAAAGTACTGGATATAATGGAAAACTTACCTTCAATGCTTCTACTCAGTACAAAGATAAATTCTCGTTTGGAATTAATTTAAACTCTCATTTTCTTGATTATAAGCAATCAACTAGTTTTTTTGAAGCCAATGATAATCCAAAATATGCTATTGGTTCTACTGTAGATAGAGTTCGTTTTAACAACCAACTTTATACTTACGGAACAGGTTTCTCTTTCAATATTGGAACTATTTTCAAACCAACCAAAGAAGTAAGATTAGGTTTAGCTTATGAATCACCTACTTGGTACAAACTTACTGACGAATTATCGCAACAAGTAGTAACTTCAGGATATGGTTTAAATCCCGCTCAAGACAATACTCTGTATTCAACACAAGTTACAGATCCTAACGTAACTATGATTTTTCAACCCTACAAACTTCAAACTCCAGGAAAATGGACTGGTAGCTTTGCCTACATCTTCGGGAAAAGAGGTTTGATTAGTGTTGATTATTCTATGAAAGATTATAACAAAATGGAATACAGACCTAAAAACGACTATCCAAACGAAAACAAAGCTATGAGCAATTTACTAACCTCATCAAGCGAAGTTAGAGTTGGTACAGAATACAAAATCAAAAAGCTAAGTTTAAGAGGTGGCTACCGTTGGGAACAAAGTCCTTACAAAAATGGTAATGCCATTGGCGATTTAACAGGTTACTCTGGTGGATTGGGATATAATTTTGGTTCAACCAAAGTAGACCTAGCTTATGCTCATGCCAAAAGAAATTACAACTTACAATTCTTTTCTCAAGGACTTGTTGACCCAGCAAGAATTGAAAACATCACTGATAATGTAACGCTTACTTTTGTATTCGAGTTATAATCTTATCAAAAATATTTAAAGAAACCATTCGTTTTCGGATGGTTTTTTTTTATGTATTGAGCTTCGAAGGAAATTCATAGTTTCTGAAACAACTTCAAATTAATTATTGTAATTTTGCACTCCAATTAAATTAAGGTATGAGAACCAAATCGTTAAAGAAAAATAAAATCAATGTCATTACATTAGGATGTTCTAAAAACACTTACGATAGTGAGGTTTTAATGGGACAATTGAAGGCTAGTGGCAAAGATGTTGTGCATGAACAAGAAGGAAATATTGTAGTAATAAACACTTGTGGTTTTATTGATAATGCTAAAGCAGAATCTGTAAATACTATTTTGGAATATGCTGATAAAAAAGAACGCGGAATTGTAGATAAAGTATTCGTTACCGGATGTTTATCTGAAAGATACCGTCCTGATTTAGAAAAGGAAATTCCCAATGTAGATCAATATTTTGGTACTACAGAATTACCTCTTTTATTGAAAGCGCTTGGAGCCGATTACAAGCACGAATTACTTGGTGAACGACTTACAACAACACCAAAAAACTATGCTTATTTAAAAATTGCTGAAGGATGTGATAGACCATGCAGTTTTTGTGCCATTCCAATTATGCGTGGCAAACACGTTTCTCAATCTATTGAAAAATTGGTTAAAGAAGCTGAAGGTTTAGCAAAAAATGGTGTGAAAGAATTAATTCTTATAGCACAAGATTTAACCTATTATGGATTGGATTTATACAAAAAACGTAACCTTGCCGAATTACTTGAAAACCTTGTAAAAGTAGAAGGAATTGAATGGATTCGTCTGCATTATGCATTCCCAACTGGTTTTCCGATGGATGTATTGGAATTGATGAAACGCGAACCAAAAATCTGTAATTATATTGATATTCCGTTGCAGCATATTTCTGATAGGATTTTGAAATCTATGAAACGTGGTACAACAAAAGAAAAAACCACCAAATTATTAAAAGACTTTCGTGAGGCTGTTCCTGGAATGACGATTAGAACTACACTTATTGTTGGTTATCCTGGAGAAACTCAAGAGGATTTTGAAATCATGAGAAATTGGGTTCAAGAAATGAAATTTGAACGTTTGGGATGCTTTACTTACTCTCACGAAGAAAATACTGGTGCGTTTGTTCTAGAAGATGATGTTCCTGAAGAAGTAAAAAAAGCTCGTGCACAAGAAATAATGGATTTACAATCACAAATTTCATGGGATTTGAATCAAGAAAAGGTGGGTCAAACATTTAAATGTATTATCGACAGAAAAGAAGGCGAACATTTTGTTGGAAGAACCGAATTTGATAGTCCAGATGTAGATAATGAAGTTCTTATTGATGCAGCTAAATTCTATGTTAAAACTGGTGAATTTGTAAATGTAAAAATCATAGAAGCAACAGAATATGATTTATATGGTGAACCTGTATAATTTAAAAAACTTTTGCTAAATTTGAATTTCTAAACTATTTGAAAATGAAAACATTAAAATCAATTTTTACGATAAGTTTTATTTTAGGATCTTTAACTATTGCTTCAGCCCAATTTGGTGGAAATGGAATGAATACAAGAAATCAACAAAGTATTCAAAATACTAATAATTTCGGTCGTTACGAAAAAAGTCCTGAAGAAATAGAAAAAGAAAGAGCAGAAAACATTGAAAAATCTGTAGAAGCGTTAAAAACAGAATTGAAATTAGATGAACTTCAAATCATTGTCATCCGCAAAGAAATTGAAACAAGTACAAAAAAGATTTTTGCAGTTGTAAAAAATGAAGAATTATCTGAAGAAGATAAAGCCAAAGAAATTGAAGCAATCTCTGAAAAAACCGATACTACAATAAACACTTTTTTAAATGCTGAGCAAAAAGAAAAGTACAAAAAGTTCATCGAAAACAGAAGAGAGAAATTAGATAAACTAAAAGACAAACGATTGAGATAAAAAACTCAAATCACAAAATAAAAAACTCCTAAACAATCAAGTTTAGGAGTTTTTCGCGTTATTAACCAACCTTATAATCAATTATAATTTTGCTACTACATTGCCTTTAAAAGTTAAAACTTTCGGATTAACATCAGCGCTTGTTGTAACGGTAACAGTTTTTGTAAATGAACCCGCAGCTGCAGCATTATAGGTAGCTTTTACATATCCTGTTTTTCCTGGTGCAATAGATTCTTTTGTATAATCGGCAGCAGTACAACCACATGCAGGTTTTACATTAGTAATTATAACCGCTTTACTACTTGTGTTTTTAAATTGAAATTCAATCAATTTTGGAGTTCCTTGTGGAATTTGTCCTACATCAATAGTTTCGCTTTTCCAAGCAATAGAACCTGCTTCCGTAGTTTTTACTGTTGGAGTTTCTTCTTTAGAAATTACTGTAAATGACATTAATCCTAAAGTCAAAGCTAGCATTGAAATTTTTAAAATTTTCATATTTTTATTTGTTTAAATTTGTTTTGTTTTAAAGCCCACAATAAATGAACAATACAAAGATAAGTCAACAACTATTTTAGTTCTGTTAATCGATTTCAAATGTTTGTTAATGACTTGTTAACTGAAAAAAGTTGGTGCTTTTTTTTAGTAATATTACCTTTTGAAACACATCAATATTGAAAACTAAAAACCTCAACATAATAATCGTTCTCGGATTAGTTGCTACAATTGGAATATTGATAGCACAATTACTATGGACAAAAGAAGCCTTCAATTTAGAAGAAAAAAAATTCTCTCAACGCACACATATTGCTCTTTTAGAAGTAGTTAAAAAACTTTACCAAGGTACAAATAGTGAACTTCCTATACAAAATCCTATAAAGAAAATCGCTAATGATTATTATATTGTTAATGTGGAAAACGATTTTCAACCCGATATTTTAGAACATTATTTAAAATCGGAATTTACTAAATTCAATATCAACACCGATTTTGAATATGCCATGTACAATTGTCAAAGTGATGAAATGGTTTATGGCAATTACGTTTCTTTTGGAGATAAAAAAGCGATTCAAAAATCGGTTTATTTTCCCAAACACGAAAACTTGGTGTATTATTTTGCCATTCGTTTTCCAGACGAAACTAGTTATTTATTGAGCTCATTGCGTTTTTGGTTTGTGCTTTCCTTAGCATTAATTATCATTTTATTGGTTTACGTATATTCCATTTATACTATCATCCAACAAAAGAAATACTCTGAATTGCAACGCGATTTTATCAATAATATGACGCACGAGTTTAAGACTCCGCTATCCTCCATCCTACTCGCTTCAACCTATTTGAACAAACAAGATGTCATTCAAAAAGATACTAAACTTGAAAAATACACCGAGATTATCATCAATCAAAGTAAAAAACTAAACAGTCATATTGAGCAAATATTAAACATTGCCAAGTCCGATAATGCTCCTATGACGATGAATAAAAAGGAAATCGTACTCGTACCTATAATAAAAGATGTAATTGAAAACATGCAGTTAAAACATCCTAATTTATTTGTAAAAATTAATGCTGATGAAACTACAAAAATTAATGCTGATGAATTTCATTTTACCAATATCGTTTACAATCTTTTAGATAATTCTATAAAATATTGCGAAGAAAACCCAACGATTTCAATTAATATTTTAGAAGATAAAAACAAAATCAAATTGGATTTTTCAGATAATGGCATTGGCGTTTCTAATAAAAATTTAAATTTTATCTTTGATAAATTTTACAGAATTCCGAGTACAAAAAGTAATGAAGTGAATGGTTTCGGACTTGGTTTGTACTACGTAAAGAAAATCTGTACCCAACATAATTGGAAAATTTTCGCCACTAATAATGACGATAAAGGAATCACAATTTCAATTGAAATACCTAAATAACTAAGTAAATAATTCAGCATAAAATGACAAAATATAAAATTCTTTACGCCGAAGACGACGAAACGCTTGCCTTTCTAACCAAAGACAATTTAGAAATGCACTACGATGTAACCCATTGCACTGATGGCGAAATGTGTCTTAAAGCTTTTAAAAGTGAAGCTTTTGATATTTGTATTTTAGACATTATGATGCCCAAAATGGATGGTTTTGAATTGGCTGAAAAAATTCGTCAGTTAAATGCTGATGTGCCAATCATCTTTTTGTCGGCTAAAACCTTGAAAGAAGACCGAATTAAAGGATTACGTCTTGGAGCAGATGACTATTTAGTAAAACCCTTTAGCATAGAAGAATTGTTGCTTAAAATCGAAATTTTCTTAAAGCGTTCTCAGAAAAATACTATGATAGAAAACGTGATTTACACTGTTGGAAAATACCAATTCGATCACAAAAACTATTTGGTGTTTACCGATACCGAAAAAATTAGTTTAACGCAACGCGAAGCCGAATTATTAAAACTATTTCTGGACAACAAAAATGTGGTTATGAAACGTGAAGAAATACTTAAATCACTTTGGGGCAACGACGATTATTTTATGGGAAGAAGTTTGGATGTATTCATCTCTAGATTGCGTAAAATTCTAGCAAATGAAAAAGGAATCACCATTGAAAATTTACACGGAATTGGTTTCAAATTTAATGTTGAATAATTATTCTTTCAACACTCTATTGATTTGAACAAAGCTTCTTGAATAGTAGTCTTCTTTGGTTGATGAAATCATAACTCCAGCGCTAGTTGACGAGTGAATGAACTTAATTTCATCTTCCAAAACTTCAGTAATCATTCCAACATGGCTTATTCTTGAGCCTCCAAAAGTGGCAAAGAAGATTAAATCTCCTTTTTGGGCTTGCGATTTATTTATTCGCTCACCAACATCTGCCATTTCATGAGACGAACGTGGCAAAGTCATATCGATGCTTTTAAAAGTATGAAACATTAAACCTGAGCAATCAAATCCTGCACTGGTGGTTCCTCCTCTTCTATAACGAGTTCCAATATGTTCTGAAGCTTTTTCTATTAAAAATTCGGCTTTAGTTAAGTTGGCTGCCGATAAAGGTTTAGCAGTTTCAATTTCCTTTTGCACCTCAACCACTTCCGATTTATTTACAGCTGGTTCTCCGTTTCCTTTTCTGATGATTAAAAACTGATCTACTTTTAAGCCATTGGCTACACTCGGATTTAGTTTTGTCAATTCTTCTATAGAAACTCCAGTTTGTTTAGAAATTCCATATAAAGTTTCTTTGGGCAAAACTTTGTGTACCACATCCACATTAGAAACAAGATTTTCCACTTTAGTTTCTGTAACGACTTCTTTTATTGGGTTTTGCTCTTGAACCACTTTTTCTGGAAGCGTTGCTTCTTCCATATTAGGTAATTGCAATTTCATTCCAGCTTTTAGATTACTGGTTTTTAAAACCGGATTTAATTCGCACAACGTTTCCATAGAAACACCATATTTTTTAGAAATGCTGTACAAAGTTTCTTTTGATTTTACACTATGCATAGCTTTCGAAGCACCTTCAACATCTTTAACCTTATCTTGTTTCAGATTCTCAATTTTGTCTGCAACTTCTTTTTTCTCAGCAACCTCTTTTTTGGATGGCTTTTCCTTTTCTTTAAACTTCTTATTCGGAATTTTAACCTCAGCATTCAAACCTAAGACTGCGCCTTTCAATTTCGGATTCAAATCAAAGATTTCCGATTGAGTTACGTCGTATTTTTTGGCGATAGAATAAATTGATTCACCCGATTTCACCTTATGTTTAATTACTTTTTGAGCAAAAGTTTGGGCAGATAAAAACAGAAAGAACAATATAAATAGTTTGAAAAATTTCATGAGTTTAATATAATTCTCAGCACCAAAAAGTGCCATTAAAAGTTTTGCAATTTACAAATAAATGTGCATTTGGTCGATGTTTTTTAACTTAAATTTAAAAAACAACCTATTTATCGACCAAAAATTAAATACTTTTCAATAATTAAAACTTAATAAACTCCTAAGTAAATTTTAATTATTTTTACATCATAAAATTATAAGCCATGAATTGGAGTGCCAAAATTATAAGCCATAACGGCGAAAAACGAATTGCAGTTTATTTTGAAAAGAATAAAGATCTAATAGAACGAATAAAGAAACTTGAAGGTTCGCGATGGAGTCAAAGTTTGAGGGTTTGGCATTTGCCAGATACTGATAAATATAGAAATCAATTTCAAATAATATTTCCTGAAACTAAACTTATTAATGAAGAAGGAATTGAAGCAATTACTAAGTTTACGCTTTGGTTACGCTCCAAACGTTATAGCGAAAAAACTATAATAACCTATTGTGACGGATTGAAATCCTTTTTAGTTTTCTACAATAAAAAGCCTATACAATCTATTACAAATGAAGATGTTATAATTTTTAATAATGAATATATAATTAAAAAAAATTATCTGAATCATATCAAAATCAAATTGTAAATGCAATAAAGTTATATTTCAAAATAATTAGAGAGACCAAAATTGATATTGAAAAAATACATCGACCAAAAAGGGCTAAAACTTTACCAAATGTTTTAAGTAAAGAAGAAGTCAAAGCCATTCTTGAAGCGCCAACCAATATAAAACACAAGACGATGTTGAGTTTAATATATAGCTGTGGTTTGCGCAGCGGAGAATTATTGGCACTTGAACCTAAACATATTGACTCAAAACGAAACATTGTTTTACTTAAAAATTCAAAAGGGAAGAAAGATCGAATCGCACCATTAAGTCCAAAAATATTAGAATTATTAAGAAGTTACTATCTAATGTATAAACCTGTTAAATATTTATTTGAAGGAAATATTGTTGGTGAACCCTATTCAGAAAAAAGCTTACAAAGCATAATAAAACAATCAATAAAAAAAGCTTCTATAAAAAAACCAGTTACACTACATTGGTTGCGTCATAGTTATGCAACTCATTTACTAGAAAGCGGAACCGATTTAAGATATATTCAAGAATTATTAGGTCACAGTAGTAGTAAAACAACAGAAATATACACACATGTTAGCACAAAAAATATTCAGCAAATAAAAAGTCCATTTGATGATTTGTAATATTTTTTTCATATTTTTACAATATGATTAGTCTATACTTTGTCATACTAATACAACCATTTTTGGGTGTATTAGTATGATAACGTCAGACTTATATACTAGTTACCAGCAATTTCTAAAAAAATGAGTAAACCAAAGACATATAGCTTGTTGAATCTGAAATTTTTATTTTTTTCATTAATAATTTTTATTTTATTTTTTTCTCTTATACTTTGTACAATAGGAACTATTAAAATATTATCTGAGTTCGGAAAGAACCTAAAAATAAGTATTGCTGGATTTCTATTATTTGTTCTTTATTCTTTTTTAATTTTCTTTATTGGACGAATAATTTATATGTACATTACTTATGTTTCAAATGAGCGAAATAAAATTGTGAAAATTGACACAGAAAATGAAACTCTTACGTTTAGTAAAAACTCAAAACAAAATATTATTGACTCAAAAAATATAGAAAGAGTTGAGTTGTATTTATCAACCAGTAATTATAGAAGTTTATTACGGTATTTCGAATACGTAAAAATAATTACGAAAGACAACAAAGAGTATATAATTACTAGTTTTATATTAAATTGTTCAATATTTGAGAATTTGTTTGAAAATGTAAAAAAAACAAAAAAGTTGAGTGATAAAATATTTCTGAAATAAAACTGCTGGTAACAAGCGTTTGGCAAGATTGCGAATTTTGTAGTAAATACACGTTTATTTCTCGCAAGAAATTTTATCTTTGATAGAAAATAATTAGTTCCGTAGTTCGCAACCTCGCCAAGCGCCGGAACGTCAGGCTGTGAAAAAACTCTTTTTTCATTTTAAAATCAAAACACACAACTTATATTACTTCGATTTAAGCTAAGTTAATTTTTGATTTATTTTGGTTT
>NZ_BAABCS010000029.1:0-15521 GCF_039539165.1 Flavobacterium chungnamense | reverse complement strand
TTTATCTATTCCATGCAAATTTTTTTTAAAGTTTTTTTCAGTATTTATTAAAGAACGTCTGCCTTAATGCGGGTGCAAAAGTAGTTATCTTTTTGAATCTCGCAAGTCTTTTCTATACCTTTTTTGAAAGTTTTTTTTAACCCGCTCATTTTGTGATTGTTGTTAAACAAAGTTTTTTTAACAATTAAAATTTAATCTTACTTACTCTTCTTTTATTCTATTTATACCTGTAAAATTTATTCGTGCAGTACCACAACCATACCTTTACTATAAAGTATCTATATAGCATCTATAGAGTATCCATGTTTTATCTATTCTTTTTATTCAATTCTTTAGCTAATTCTTCCCAGTGTTGATTTAATTCATCAATATCTACTGGATTAGCTGATTTTTGTTCGATGAGTCTTCCATTAATAAAAGCTCTATAAAGTATAGTTTCTATTAAGTAATCTTCATTACTTTTGAATGGTTGGTAGGTTTGCTTTAGATTTATATTAAATAGTCTGGCAGTATTATTAGACCAAAAAGCTTTCCATCCACTTTTGTAATCCTTAATAAGGTCAAAAGTTGAGATGCCTGTTTGACGATGAATTAGTTTAATTAGAATTTGACCTTGTTTTGTAGATAATTTTTTAAGTCTTTCTTTGAATTCATTATCCAAATAATCTTCAACTATTTTAAAATATTTCTTTTTTTCTTTTTTTGACTTTAGTTTATCCATTGTTTTGTTCATCTGAATAAGTTTTTCAGAAGCCAATTTAGCGTATGGGTATACTTTATATACCCTATTTTGAAGTAATAAAAATTGTTTTTGAGCTTCTGGATCTAACTTATCTTTTGAAAGAATGACTTCATCTAATAATATTGTATCTATAATAGTTGTATCAATTTCTTTTATACTAATTTCTTTTTCTAGTATCTCAGGATCTTTTTCAACTTGAGCATTAGAAATATAGGTAGCAAAAAAAATAACTATTAATAATTGGTACTTAAACATGGCTGTTAATTTTAATGTAAAAATATAGAATATCCTTAACAAGTGTAGTGCCAAATTTATATTTTAGCAAAAAAATATTTTATGGCAACAAAATCGATACTTACAAAATCATCCATTTCCTTTTTGGAGAAATATTTGAATAATGCATCACCAACAGGTTATGAATCTGAAGGACAGAAAATTTGGATGGATTATTTAAAACCCTATGTTGATACATTTATAACTGACACTTATGGAAGTGCCGTTGGTGTTATAAACCCAGAAGCTAAATTTAGAGTAGTAATTGAAGGACATTCTGACGAGATTTCTTGGTATGTAAACTACATTACTGATAATGGTTTAATATATGTAATTAGAAATGGTGGTTCAGACCATCAAATTGCTCCATCAAAACGTGTAAACATTCATACAAAAAAAGGAATTGTAAAAGGTGTTTTCGGTTGGCCTGCGATTCATACTAGAAATCGTGGTAAAGAAGAAGCGGCAACTTTACACAATATTTTTATTGATTGTGGATGTGCAACCAAAGAAGAAGTTGAAAATTTGGGCGTTCACGTTGGATGTGTAATTACCTATCCTGATGAGTTTATGATTTTAAACGAGAATAAATTTGTTTGTAGAGCTATCGACAACAGAATGGGTGGTTTTATGATTGCTGAAGTAGCACGTTTATTGAAAGAAAACAAAAAGAAACTTCCATTTGGTTTATATATTGTAAACGCAGTTCAAGAGGAAATTGGGCTTCGTGGCGCTGAAATGATAACCCAAACTATCAAACCGAATGTAGCTATTGTAACTGATGTTTGTCATGACACTACAACTCCGATGATTGATAAGAAAATAGAAGGAGATTTACAAATGGGCAAAGGTCCAGTTATTGCTTATGCGCCAGCTACACAAAATATTCTTCGTGAATTGATTGTCACAACAGCTGAAGAGAAGAAAATTCCGTTTCAAAGACATGCTACTTCTCGCGTTACAGGAACAGATACTGATGCTTTTGCATATAGTAATGGTGGTGTTGCTTCTGCATTAATTTCTCTTTCTTTACGTTATATGCATACTACTGTGGAAATGGTTCATCGTGAAGATGTAGAAAATGTAATTAAATTGATTTATGAAAGTTTGTTGAAAATAGAAGACAATCACAATTTTTCTTATTTCAAATAATACTCCTTATATATATGTATAGAAAATCCGAATTTAATCATTCGGATTTTTTATTTTTATAAAAATTTATTTTAAAACTGTAACAATCCAAAAATCGATTTGTCTTTAGTATAGATTAACCATTCAACCAATTTGAAAAACCAAAATCTAGATATTGCTATTCTCCTAGAACGTTGCAAAGAGAATAATGAAAAAGCACAACTGACACTTTATAATCAATATTATAGAGCCATGTTTAATGTGTCGTATCGCATTGTTGGTGATTCATATCTTGCTGAAGACGTCATGCAAGAAAGCTTTTTGAAAGCATTTACAAAATTAGATTCTTTTAGTGGAAATGTAACATTTGGTTCTTGGTTAAAGAAAATTGTTGTCAATACTAGTATAAACGAGTTAAAAAAATCGAACAAATACCAATTTGAGAGTTTGGATGAAAACATAGAATTAATGGATTTTAAAGATGAATCAGAGGATTATTCTCAATTAAAAGCCGAAAGTATTTTAAAAACCATTCAAAGTTTGAAATCAAATTACAAAATCATTCTAACCTTATTTTTTATTGAAGGGTATGATTTGGAAGAAATTACAAGCATTTTAAATATTAGCAATGAAAACTGTAGAACGATGATGAGCCGAGCAAAAGAAAGTTTAAGAAAAAAATTAAATGAATTATGAGTACCAATAATCTAAATCAACTTTTTGAAAACCAAAACAATTGGGATTTTGAAGAACCAAATCTTGGGCACGAAAAGCGATTTCTTGATAAATTAAAGAAACAACAACCAAAAAAGAAGAAATTCAATTGGTTATCAATGTCTATTGCGGCTTCACTCCTATTAGGTTTTGGAATTTTAATTTTTAATGATAACAATAATCAAACTGAAGAAGTTGCCTTTTCACCTCAAGTACAAGAAACCCACGATTATTTTTCTTCTGTTATTAATAATGAGTTGGCAACTTTAAAAAAGCAAGAAACTCCGCAAAGTAAAGCATTGATTAATGATGCTATGAATGAAATGGAATCGCTTGAGAAAGATTATCAAAATCTGAAAGATGAAATTGCTAAAAATGGTGAAAACAAACAAATTGTCTTTGCTATGATAACCAATATGCAAACTCGAATTTCCTTTATAAAATCTGTTTTAGAACAGGTTGAAGATATTAACAAATTAAATAAAATTGAAGATGAAAAACATATATAACTTACTTTTATTCTTTGCATTACTTCCTATTTTGGGATATGCAACAGAAGAAAAACACGCCTACAATAAAGAAAAAAATATCTCCAAAACCTATTCGGTTAACGATGATGCACAAGTAAATATTACCAATTCCTATGGAAATATAAATGTGTATTTATGGGATGAAAACAAAATATCCATTCAAGTTAACATTAAAGTTTCTGGAAATAACGAAAAGAAAATTAACGAACGAATCAATACAATTGATGTTGATTTTGCTGCAACAATGAGCAAAGTTTCAGCTGAAACCATTTTCACAACTAAAGAATGGAAAGGCAATAACATCAGTTATGAAATAAATTATGTGGTAAAAATTCCACGAAATGGAAGCATTGATTTGGACAATAAATATGGTAACATTTCTGTAGATAAACTAAATGGAAGTTCTGCAATTGAATGTAAGTATGGAAGCATTATTTTAGGCCAATTTAATAATAAAACTAACAATATAAATATTGCCTATGCGCCAAATTCAAGCATAAATTCTATTGATAAAATTAATTTACAAAGTCAATATTCTGAAGTTGATTTCCAGAAAGTAAATCAAATCAACATTGATGGAAATTACAATACTTTTAATTTTCAAAACGTTGGAATTCTAAATCTATCATCAAATTACACCAAAATCAATTCAAAATCAGTTCAAAAAATTGCCATTGATGGAAATTATCTTACGCTGAAATTAGGTGAAATTGGAAATTCCTTAATTGCAAATTCAAATTATAGTGATATTCAATTATCTGCTTCAAATAAAACTGACGCCATTACAATCAATGGAAATTATTCCAATTCTAAAATAACTTGTACATCAGACTATGCATTTGACATCAATGTAAGCCTAAAATATGGTTCATTTGTTGATAATGTAGGACTGAAATATAGTTTAAAATCAGAAAAAAACACTTCAAAATCTTACACAGCTTATCATATTAGTCAAGGAAAATCAAAAATAAGTATCACAACAAATTACGGAAGCGTTCAACTTTTAACAAAATAATAATGAGAAAACTAACAGTATTATTAGCATTAATTAGCATTTCAATTGCAAATGCTCAAAATTGGGATAAAGAAAAAGTAAAAGGAAATGGAGTTCAAACCACAATTACAAGGACTACTGAATCTTATGATAAAATTTCAACAGGAGATTCATTCAATGTTGAATTAGTTTCAGGTAAAGAAGGAACAATTACAATAAAAGGAGATGAAAACATTATAAGTCACGTTGTTACTGAAATAATTGGAAACGAATTAAAAGTTTATTTTGAAAAAGATAGAAGCTATAATTATAAACAAGACATCACTATTACTATACCATTTGAAGAAATTAGCGAAATTTGGTTTACGGGATCTGGTAATTTAATTACAAAAGATGTGATAAATGCTAAGGATTTTGATGTAAAAATGACTGGTTCAGGAAATTGTGAGCTTGAAATTAATGCAAAAAAAGTTGATGCTAAATTCACAGGTTCTGGAAATTTAAAACTTTCAGGATTAACTAGCGAATTGGAAGCTAAAACGGCAGGTTCAGGCAATTTAAATTGTATAAAATTAACCTCTGAAAATGCTAATGTAGCTGTTGCGGGTTCAGGAAGTCTTGAAGTCAACTGCACCAATAATCTAATTGCTAAAGTAGCAGGAAGCGGAAATATTCAATACAAAGGAAACCCTAAAATTATCGATTCAAACGTTGCTGGTTCTGGTGATATTTCAGGAAATTAAGAGGTTAGTTATAAATGAAAAAAGTCCCAAAACTTAATTGTTTTGGGACTTTTTATATTAAAGCATTAGATTTTTTTTTAAGTAATCAATAACATTTTTTTCTATTCTTTCATTAATATGTGAAATATCAGCTTTAACAAATTTTTCTCCTAAAATATTTTCATATAATTCAATGTAACGTTCACAAACCGATTCAATATATTCATCAGTCATGTTAGGAATTTGCTGTCCTTCTTTTCCTTGAAAACCATTTTCAATTAACCAACGACGCACAAATTCTTTCGATAATTGCTTTTGTTCTTCTCCTCTATCTTGACGCTCTTGATAACCCTCAGCATAAAAATATCGTGAGGAATCAGGCGTATGAATTTCGTCAATCAAAACGATTTTTCCTTCTTTAGTTTTACCAAATTCATATTTTGTATCAACTAAAATCAATCCACGGCTGGCTGCAATTTCAGTTCCTCTTTGGTATAAATCGCGAGTATATTTTTCTAAAACTAAATAATCTTCTTCTGACACAATTCCGTTTGATAAAATAGCTTCACGAGAAATATCTTCATCGTGCGAACCATTATCTGCTTTGGTTGTTGGTGTAATTATTGGTGTTCCAAACTTGTCATTTTCCTTCAAACCATCTTCCATAGTTACTCCACAAATAGTGCGTTTTCCAAGCGCATATTCTCGAGCGGCATGACCAGAAAGATAACCACGAATTACCATTTCAACTTTAAAAGGTTCGCATAAATGTCCGACTGCCACATTTGGATCCGGAGTTGCAATTAACCAATTTGGAACAATATCTGAAGTTAGCTCCATGAATTTTGTTGCAATTTGATTTAAAATCTGACCTTTATAAGGAATTCCTTTTGGCAAAACCACATCAAAAGCAGAAAGTCTATCGGTTGCCACCATGACTAAAAGTTCGTCATTAATGTTGTAAACTTCTCTTACTTTACCGCGATAAACCGATTTTTGATTGGGAAAATTGAAATTAGTTGTAGTTATTGTATTCATTATAATTGTGTGTTGTTGTGTTTGGCAAAAATAGTTTCTTTTCAACACAAATACAATTATTTATTTGCTTAAAACATATCTTCTTATCAATCTATCAAATAATCTATAACCTAAAAATTTACGCAAATATTTCATCAGATTGGCATCAAAACCTATCGAATATTTTTTAAATCTTCGGGAGGGATTTTCGGCAATTTTATACAACTTATCTAGAATAGCTTCAGACAAATCATGATTATCGCAGGTTTTCCTGTTCATGATTCCGTCAATACTTTGCATCATTTCTGCATAAGATTGTATTGTTGATTGCTCACATTTAGTAACATTCTTCTGAAAATTGGAGGGTGTATTTCCAAATTGAACGGTTGAAACGCTAATATTAAAATCTAATAATTCGTATGCCATACATTCAGAAAAACTTTCAACGGCTTGTTTTGTTGGATGATAAAAACTTCCTAAAGGCAAATTCACCAATCCTGCAATCGAAGTAATATTTATAAAATGACCTTTCTTTTGTTCTCTAAAATGCGGAATAAAAGCACGACAAACTTTAACAACTCCAAGCCAATTCACATTTACAATAGCGTCAATTTTGGCATCTTCAGATAATTCTACAAAACTTCTGTAACCAATTCCTGCATTATTGATGATAACATCTATAGATTTATAATGATTTAGAATTTCATTTTTAGCTTTTTCAATACTTTCTGAAGAGGTTACATTGAGTTCGTAACTTTTAATATTTGGAATGCCTTCAAAAACATTAGCTTCTGAAATACAGATCATTGTAGCAATAACGTTCCAATTTTTTTTCGAAAAATGAATTGCAATTTCTTTGCCCAATCCTCCAGAAGCACCAGTAATAAGTATTGTTTTGATAAAGCTGCGTATAAATGATTATTTGAAAAATATAATTTTAACAAATATATAATTTTGAATCAAATAACCAAATGATAAATGTTTGTGTAGAAATTTAATTGATTTTCAGTTGTCGACTCAACTCTTCCAAAATAGCTAAACCTTTCGTATCTACTTTAAAAATTTCTTCAAAATCATCAATATCATTAGCGTTTCTGAATAAAATTTTCACTTTATCATTAGAAAAATCGAAAGAAATAATTTTTGATATTGGAATTTTATAACGCTTTCCTGTTTCGCGTTTTAAATAAAAAAATGCAGCAAAACCCAAACCAACAAAAGTTAGTGGAAAAAAAACATTTTTAGATTTTGTAATCATAAACAAACTAATGCAGATAATTACAAAAGGAAAACTATACATTTTAAAGGATTTTAAATCATTCTTTCGAATAGACTTGGGTGATTTCTCCAACAAATCATGAGTTTCCGACCAATTTCCTGAATTAGTTAGAAACAAATTTTCGTCGTTTATGTTGACATATCCGTTGGCGTATTTGAAGTATTCTTTCATTTTTTATGAATCACCATTTTTAAAATTTTTGAAATAACATTAATCAAAATCATAATTAGTAACGAAAACACGAATACCATAATCAAGATTATAAAAGTAATTTTCCAACCTGAATTAATCGTTGTGTTCCAACCAGGAATTATTGAAGCAAAATAATCAAAGTTGAAATAAATTAATAGTAGCGTTATAATTAATATGGAAAGCGTTAATAGAAAGTTTTTCATTATTTTACTTATCCAAAACACCATATTTTATTCCATTTATTTTCATAAAATCTTTAATTAAATCAATCATTTTAAAAGATTCTTGTAACATCGAAAATAAATTAATATTTATTATTGTTTCTTTTGGCATTTGAATAAACCGATGACATTCAAAACATATTTCTATATAGGATAAAATTTTGTCATTAGCATCCAAAAATAAAATTGCATTTCTAGGATTATAACATCCACTTATAATAATTGCATGCTCTTTGAATTTATCTTTCTTTAGTTTATAATTTATTAGAATGTGACTTAAACTATCAATTTGATTTTGATTTAATTCTACTATTTCAGTTGCATAGTATTTGCTTTTCCTTTCTGGTAATTCAAAGGATTTAATGATATTAAAATGCATATTAATCAATTTTAAACTATCATTTGTTATTAAAACACCATCAACTTCAACTATTGAATTAATTGGGTTCGGAAATGCTATCAATAAAACTTTCTTTGCATTACTAAATGGAAAAGTAGCTCTTCGTTCTTCAACAGTCTTCTTTCCATACAAACCCCATTTTATTTTGGAGTTTTGTGAAAAACAATTAAATCCGATAAGGAAAATAAAAACAATTATATATCTAATATTTAATATCAAAAATCTAATATTTAAAATCAATCATGATTCTCAATACTCTTGTAAGCATCGATTACTTTTTTCACCAATCTATGTCTTACAATGTCTTTGTCATCAAGATAGATGATTCCAATTCCGTCAATATCTTTTAAGACTAAAATTGCTTCTTTTAATCCAGAAATTGTTCTTCTTGGTAAATCAACTTGTCCCGGATCGCCTGTGATTATGAATTTGGCATTTTTTCCCATACGAGTAAGGAACATTTTCATTTGCGAATGTGTTGTATTTTGAGCTTCATCAAGAATTACGAAAGCGTTGTCTAAAGTTCTACCACGCATAAAAGCCAACGGTGCAATTTGTATAATTCCCTTTAAAATATAATCTTCCAAAGTTTGCGGAGGCAACATATCACGCAAAGCATCATACAATGGTTGCATGTACGGATCTAATTTTTCTTTCATATCACCAGGAAGGAATCCTAAATTTTCACCAGCTTCAACCGCAGGACGGGTTAAAACAATACGCTTTACTTGCTTTTCTTTCAATGCTTTAACAGCAAGAGCAACACCAGTATAAGTTTTACCTGTTCCAGCTGGACCAACAGCAAAAACCATATCGTTTTTAAAAACAGATTCTACCAATTTGTGTTGGTTGGGAGTCATCGCTTTAATCAACTTTCCTCCTATTCCATGAACTAAAATTTTGTCATGGTCAGGCATACGCTGTTCTTCTTGTGAATTGCTATGAATTACTCTTTCAATAACATTGCTATCAATATTATTATATCGAGTAAAATGTAACATCAATCGATTGAAACGGTTTTCAAATTCGTCTAATTCTTCTTTTTCGCCAAATGCCTTCAGTGTTGTGCCACGAGCCACAATTTTTAACTTCGGGTAGTACTTCTTAATTGTTTCAAGATGAGTGTCTTGTGCACCCCAAAATTCTTTTGGAGCGATGTCGTGTAATTCAATGATACGTTCGTTCAAATGGAAGTGTTTTTTAATTAGTTTTTGGCTAAATATTATTAGCTTTGCAATCATTTCAAATTTAATGAAATTAAACAAGCCACTTGATTAAATTCACTATATAGTTATAAACAAATTTATGTCAATAATTACCCTTACTACCGATTACGGATTAAAAGACCACTTTGTTGGTGCTTTGAAAGGGAAAATTTTATCGCAAGATAGCGAGGCAAAAATCGTAGATATTTCGCATGATGTTGATCCGTTTAACGTTAGTGAAGCTAGTTATATTATTGGTTCTTTTTACAATAGCTTTCCAAAAGGAACCGTTCACTTAATTGGAATTGATATCGAATTAAAAGAAAACAACCAACACATTGCCATCGAATGGAACGGTCATTTTTTTATAGCTGCCGATAATGGAATTTTGAGTATTTTAATTGAAAAGATTAAACCTCAAAAAATGGTGGTAATAAATATTCATGATAGACTTTTGCCTGAAGCAACTGATATGGATGTTTTGCTAACTGTGGCGATTCATTTATCAAAAGGTGGTTCGTTGAGTGTTATTGGTAAAGAAATCAAAACTTTAAAAGAAGTAACCGAATTACAGCCTGTGATTTCTGATGATTCTAATTCAGTAAAAGGTTACATTGTATATCTTGACCGATTTGGAAATGCTGTGACCAATATTACAAGAAAAATGTTTTTAGAGGTTTCCAAAGGAAGACCTTATGAAGTAAATTTTAAAAGCAAAAAAATAAAAAGTATTTTCGCAAAATATTCCGATTTAGAAGCCATTGACAAAAGGCCTTTGTCATCGATTAGTGGAAATGCAGTAGCCATTTTCAATGAAGCAGGTTTTCTAGAAATTGGATTGTATAAAAGTAATCCGAAGGTGGCAACTGCAGCAAGTTTACTCGGAATTACTTACAGAGATGCTATTACCATCAATTTTAATTAAAGTTAACTATGTTCGTTAGAATAGTAAAAATGTCCTTTCACGAAGAAAATATTCCAGCATTTTTGGAAAATTTCGAATTAATGAAAAACCACATACGAAACTCGCCTGGAAATCGTTTTCTTGAATTGTATCAAGACAAAAACAATCCTTGCATTTTCTTTACTTATAGTTATTGGGAAACCGAAGACGATTTAGAAAATTACAGAAAATCAGCATTATTTGACGAAGTTTGGACGTTTACAAAAAAACTGTTCAACGATAAACCCGAAGCTTGGAGTTTAGATAAATTAGTTAGTCTTGCTTAATTACGAATTAAAAATTACGAATTACGATTGCCAAATAATAAAATTATACAAATCACCGAATAAAAATAAATGAAATCAATATTATTAAGAGAAATTAAATCCTTTTTTGGTTCGCCCATTGGATATTTAGTAATCGCTATTTTCTTATTGCTCAACGGATTATTTCTTTGGGTTTTTGAAGGCGATTTTAATATTTTAAACAGCGGTTTTGCCGATTTAACTCCGTTTTTTACCTTATCGCCTTGGATATTAATTTTCCTAATTCCTGCAGTAACCATGAGAAGTTTTTCTGATGAAAAAAAGCAAGGAACTATTGAACTTTTGATGACCAAACCAATATCTATTTGGGAAATCGTTAGCGGAAAATTCTTTGGTGCGTTTTTACTTATAGTAATTGCAATCATTCCAACATTTATCTACGTATATGTAATTTATGGTTTAGGAATGCCCGAAGGAAATATTGATATGGGCAGCACAATGGGTTCTTATTTCGGACTATTATTCCTAATTGCTGCTTACACTTCTATTGGAATTTTTACTTCTACACTTTCAGAAAACCAAATTGTAGCTTTTATAGTTTCTGTTTTCTTGTGTTTTATTTTCTATTTTGGATTTCAAGGTGTAGCTTCACAATTTAAAAGTTTTGAAGATATAATTTCGCTATTCGGGATGGATTATCATTTTAAAAGTATGAGTCGTGGTGTTATTGATACGCGTGATGTACTTTACTTTGTAAGCATTACATATATTTTTCTTTTCTTCACTGTTCTTAAATTAAAAGATTCTAAATGGAAATAATTATAAGCGCAATTATAGCATCATCTTTTATATTAATTCATTATTTTTTATTCAAAAAAGTAAATGAAAAACATAATTATCTTTTAATGATAACTTATTATTCTTTAGGAATAATTTTTATTGGTTTCTTTAATAATGTTATAGAATATATTTTTAGAATTGTTTTATATAATTCTGAATCATCATTCTTCGTTATTCCAACGATTATATCCATTACAACATTTTTCATTATAGGTCACAAGATTTTTTCTAAGTCAAAACATTATGTTACATTCAAGAAAATTGCAATCACATTATCTATAATAATTATAGTTAATCTACTATCGAATATTTTCTTTAAACGTTTCGATTTAACTGCTGACAATCGTTATACACTTTCAGAAACTTCTCTAAATATTATAAAAGAAGTTAAAGAACCTTTATATGTTGATGTTTTTCTTGAAGGAAATTTTCCAGGAGAATTCAAAAAACTCCAAACAGAAACTCAACAATTATTGGAAGAATTTAAAGCATATAATTCAAATATTATCTTCCAATTTGTAAATCCTTTAGAAAATGAAGATGAGCGTGAAGCGGTGATGCAATCGTTTTACGAAAGAGGTTTGACGCCTTTAAATGTTACTCTTGACGAAAAAGGAAAACAAACACAAGAAGTGGTTTTTCCTTGGGCAGTGGTTACTTATGGAAATAAAAGTACGAAAGTACCTTTGCTAAAAAATATGTTAGGAGCTTCAACTGCTGAAAAAGTTGTGAGTTCGGTGCAACATTTAGAATATGCTTTTGCCAATGGATTTAATACCATCACAAAAACAAAAGAGAAAAAAATTGCTATCATCAAAGGAAATGGTGAATTAGACGACCGAAATATAGCTGATTTCTTAAAAACTGTTCGTGAAAATTATTACATCGGACCCTTTACCTTAGATTCTGTTGCAAAAGATGCAGGAAATACATTAAAAGCATTAAAAAAATACGATTTAGCTGTTATTGCTAAACCAACAGAAGCTTTTACTGACCAAGAAAAACAAGTGCTAGACCAATTCATCATGAATGGTGGAAAAACTCTTTGGTTAGTCGATCAAGTCAACATGGAAATGGACAGTTTAATGGAAACTGGAGAAAATCTAGCTTATCCAAGAGATTTGAACTTTAACGATATGTTCTTTAAATATGGTGTGCGAATCAAACCAGATTTAGTTAAAGATTTACAAGCAACACCTATTTCATTAGCAACAGGTCAACAAGGTAGCGCAACACAATATAGCCAATTTTTTTGGTTATATTCTCCAGCAATTTATTCTGAATCAAAACATCCTATTGTAAGTAATTTAGATGCTTTAAAATTTGAATTTACAAATCCAATAGAAGTTCTTAAAAATGATATTAAAAAAACAGTTTTGTTATCCTCTACCAAATTATCAAAAGCTGTTGGAACTCCAGTAGAAATTAATTTAAATATAGTTGCTGAAAAACCTGATATGAATGAATACAAAGGTAAAATGCCTATTCCTGTTGCTGTACTTATGGAAGGAAAATTTCATTCGGTTTATGAAAATCGTGTATTGCCATTCAAAGAAAGTAGCTTCACTCCTATCGGAAAAGAAAATAAAATGATTATTGTATCTGATGGCGATGTTATTAAAAATCAATTGGATAAAAACTACCAACCATTAGAATTAGGTTATGATAAATGGACTAACAATCTATATGCAAACAAGGAATTCATGATGAATTGCGTGAATTATTTGTTAGATGATAACGGACTTATTAACATTAGAAGTAAAGAAGTTGACTTACCCATTCTAGACAAAGAAAAAGTAACTGAGGATTACACATTTTCACAAATCATAACTGTCGGAGTTCCAATTGTAATTTTAGCAGTGTTCGGTTTAGTGTTTACTTTCCTTAGAAAAAGAAAATATAGTAAGTAATGTTAATAAAAATCTTTTTGAATTCTATTTCTTTAAGATATATTTGTAAAAAATAACAAAAGATGAAGTTTATTGTATCAAGCTCGTATTTATTAAAACAACTACAAGTTTTAGGTAGCGTTATTAATAGTAGCAATACCTTACCAATTTTAGATAACTTTTTATTTGAATTAGATAAAAAAGCGTTAACCGTTTCTTCTTCTGATTTAGAAACTACAATGTCGGCTACTTTAGAAATTGAGTCGACTGATAAAGGAAGTGTTGCTGTACCTGCGAAATTATTATTAGATATTCTAAAAACATTTCCTGAGCAACCATTAACCTTCACTGTTGAAGAAAATAGCACTATTGAAATTAGTTCTAATTCTGGTAAATATGCTATTGCTTATGCTCCAGGAGAAGAATTTCCAAAATCAGTTCAATTAGAAGATCCATCTTCAACTTTAGTTCCTGCAGAAGTTTTAGCAACGGCAATTAGCAAAACTATTTTTGCAGCTGGAAATGATGATTTACGTCCAGTAATGAGTGGTGTTTTCTTTCAATTTTCTCCAGAAGGTTTGATATTTGTTGCTACAGATGCTCATAAATTAGTTAAATATGCTCGCACAGATGTAAAAGCATCTCAAGTGGCTGATTTTATTATGCCAAAGAAACCTCTAAATATTTTGAAAAGTATTTTAGGAGCTTCTGATGCTGAAGTGAAAATTGATTATAATGATGCTAATGCAACGTTCTCTTTTGAAAATTATGTATTAACTTGTAGATTAATTGATGGAAAATATCCAAATTATGAAGCAGTTATTCCAAAAGAAAATCCAAACAAATTGTTGATTGATAGAACGCAATTTTTTAGTTCTGTTCGTCGTGTGGCAATTTTCTCAAATAAAACTACACACCAAATTCGTTTGAAAATTGCTGGTGCAGAATTAAATATTTCAGCAGAAGATATTGATTACTCAAACAAAGCTGAAGAAAGATTGACTTGTGATTATCAAGGTGATGACATGCAGATCGGATTCAACTCTCGTTTCTTACTAGAAATGTTAAGTAATTTACAATCAGATGAAATTCAATTGGAAATGTCAATGCCAAACCGCGCAGGAATTCTAACTCCAGTTGATGGATTAGATGAAGGTGAAACCGTTACAATGCTTGTTATGCCAGTAATGCTTAACAATTAAAATACAATTAACTAACCCAACCGACGAAAGCCATTTCTATGTAAATATAGGAACGGTTTTTTTATTATATTTTCATATATTTGTTAAAACCAATAAACGGAGTTTCCGAAAATCCATAAGAGTAGGAAAAACAAAAACTAACAAAA
The DNA here is from genome assembly GCF_039539165.1 of Flavobacterium chungnamense. Classification (NCBI taxonomy): domain Bacteria; kingdom Pseudomonadati; phylum Bacteroidota; class Flavobacteriia; order Flavobacteriales; family Flavobacteriaceae; genus Flavobacterium; species Flavobacterium chungnamense. The sequence continues at coordinate 815 of NZ_BAABCS010000029.1, read as the reverse complement.
ATATGAAGAAAAATTTACTAGCAATCGTGATTACACTTGGTATGTTTTCAATTGCAAATGGTCAAAAATTAGACAAATTTGGTGCAGATTTAGGTAAAAAATCTGTAATGGGAAAAGAAATTAGAGCTCCTTACACCGACTTAACAAGTTATTTTGGTTATATAAAACCAGGTTCTAAACCAGATGAAGTTAAAGGTGGAAAAAAGATGTATTACATTTATGTATGGATTCCAGTAGCAGCACCTGAAATTGGAATTAGAATGATTTCACCAGCTCCAGAAAGCGTAAAAGCTTCTGATAAAGATTATGTTTCAGCAGATTTTATAGCAAATTCTTCTGATACATCAAACTTTTTCGATACTTGGGTTACTTTTGAAAGAGCTGAAGGAATTCTTAAATTAGAAGATGTCGCGACCAAAGCTAAAACAGCAAAATGGAATACTATTGAATCAAATGATGATTCTAGTGAAATGCCAGCTCAACCATCTGGTAGTAAATATAACTCGCTTATGAGAATAACAAGCGACACTTCAAATCCTTCTAAAGCAATTGTAATGGGATTATACAGAATAGGATTTACCACATATAAAACTGGTGAAGTTCAAGGAAGTTTTTTAGCACAACTTGGAGCTCCAATTAAACTTCCTGGAGTTGCTATTGCAGTTAAACCAGAAGATTTAGCAGCAGCAGCAAAAAAATAATTTTTTTTTTGGTTTAATAGTCAAAAATAGTTGGTAAAAATGTTTTGAGTACCTATAAAATATGATATTGAGAGAAGTTTATTGAAATTCGTTTCAATAAACTTTTTTTATTTA
>NZ_BAABCS010000028.1:0-9692 GCF_039539165.1 Flavobacterium chungnamense | reverse complement strand
GATTGGTTGCTCCTCAGCAGAGCCAATTTCCTCTTCAGTTTGATATGGACAAGATAATTAATCTAAAATGAAAAATCACCAACTATTTTTGACCACATTACCTTTTTTTTAAAATATAAAACCGCAATTCAAAATTTGATTTGCGGTTTTTTTCATGTTTATTGATGAAGTGCTAAAATTGGAATCTCGCTATTGTAAGACATTTTTTCAGTAAAACTTGAAGAAAATAGTGATTCAAAGAAACTTCTTTTATAAGTAAGCATTGCCAAAACATCAATTTCTTGATGCGTAATAAAATCAGAAATAGATTCTTTTACATCTTCATTAGGAAGTATAAAAAAGGTTACAGGATCATTTTTAAATTGTTCATTCCAATCATCAAAAATAACCTCAGTATTATCTGTAGCTTTGGTTTTTACATAAAGGCACTTCACTTTTGCATTGGCAGCTTTTGCAATTTTAATAACTTGTTTTAAAGCCTCTTTATCTTTTTCGCGATATCGAGTAGTAAATCCAATAGTTTCAATTTTGGTATATTTACAATCTTTTGGAATACTTAAAACAGGAACGCTTAAATTTACAATGGCTTCACCTGTATTTGTCCCTAAAAAAGCTTCTTTCCATCCAGTTGCTCCAGAAGTTCCCATTACAACATAATCAATTTTGTCTTTTTTGATGATTTCCTTTATGTTGTATATCAAATCACCATCCATAATCATATGAGACATTTTAATATCCTCAAAATGATTTTCTTCAGCGATAGCTCGAAGTTTTGGAACTTCATCTTTAAATTTTTCAAAATTTGAAAGTTCCAAGGAATCAAAAAGTAATTGATAATTTTGTGGTGCAAATTGATTATCTACTATTGGAAGTTCATAGGTGTGCAGTAAAATCAACTCACCGTGAACTAATTTTGCTAAACCTAAAGCGTGAACAAAAGCATTGTTTGCCACATCAGAAAAATCGGTTGGAAATAAAATCCTTTTCATTATTTAATATGTATTGGTTAACTTTTATAAAATTACATTATAAAAAACCAAAAAAACATGATAACTATCATATTTACAATTATTTAACATTTCAAAAAAAATCAATTAAAATACAAATAGTTATAAAATTTTAAAAATGGTATCTTTGCACTCTTAAAACAAAAAACTGTTATGATTTACAATGATACAATCGTTGCATTAGCTACACCATCAGGTTCTGGTGCGGTTGCCATTATTAGAATGTCAGGAAAAAATGCTATTTCAATTGCATCAGAAGTATTTCAATCAGTTTCAGGAAAAGATTTACTCAAACAAAAAACTCACACAATTCATCTTGGAACTATTGTAGATGGGACAAAAATTTATGATCAAGTTTTAGTTTCTATTTTCAAAAATCCAAATTCTTACACAGGTGAAGACGTAATTGAAATTTCGTGTCATGGTTCTGTTTTTATTCAACAACAAATTATTCAACTATTACTTCGTAAAGGCTGTCGAATGGCACAAGCTGGAGAGTTTACACTTCGAGCTTTTTTAAATGGTAAATTAGATTTATCTCAAGCCGAAGCTGTTGCCGATTTAATTTCTTCTGATAATGAAGCTTCACATCAAATAGCCATGCAACAAATGCGTGGTGGATTTAGTAATGAAATTGCTAAACTAAGAGAAGAATTATTAAATTTTGCCTCATTAATCGAACTCGAATTAGACTTTGCTGAAGAAGATGTAGAGTTTGCAGATAGAACACAATTTCATGATTTGTTAAATCGAATTGAGTTTGTTTTAAAACGATTAATCGATTCATTTGCTGTTGGAAATGTAATTAAAAATGGAATTCCTGTAGCTATTGTTGGCGAACCAAATGTCGGAAAATCAACACTATTGAATGCTTTATTAAATGAGGAAAGAGCTATAGTTTCAGACATTGCTGGTACTACTCGTGATACTATTGAAGATGAATTAGTTATAGATGGAATTGGTTTCAGATTCATTGATACAGCTGGAATTAGAGAAACAAAAGATGTGGTTGAAAGCATTGGAATTAAAAAAACTTTTGAAAAAATAGAGCAGTCCCAAGTGGTTGTTTATTTATTTGATAGTACCGAGTTTGTAACATCTAGTTCTAAATTTAAAATTGAAATTGAAAAAATAAAAAATCAATTTCCATTGAAACCATTAGTCATCATTGGAAATAAAGCCGATAAATTAACAGAAAATGAAGTTATCCTTCTGAAATCTGAAATAGAAAACATCTTACTTATTTCTGCCAAAGAAAAAATTGGAATTGAAGATTTAAAAAATCAATTACTATCATTTGTAAATACTGGTTCGTTAAGAAATAACGAAACAATTGTAACAAATACAAGACATTACGATTCATTACACAAAGCATTAGAAGAAATTCAAAAAGTAAAATTTGGATTAAGTTCAGGAATTCCTTCAGATTTAATGGCAATCGATATTCGTCAGGCACTTTACTACTTTGGCGAAATTACTGGCGAAGTTACTAATGATGAGCTTTTGGGTAATATTTTTGCTAATTTCTGCATCGGCAAATAGGAATCTTAAGTTGAAAATTTAGATTTATTTTTATGATCTTGGTTTATTAATTCCTCTATCATAAAGAACTATACTTCCTGCAACAGAAACATTTAAACTTTTCTCTGATTTAAATTTTACCAAAAAATGACATTTTTCAATTGCTTGTTTGCTTAAACCATTATCTTCTGCACCCAATAAATAAACACATCGTCTTGGATGCTGAAAGGTTTCTAAATCTTCCGCATTTTCATCTAATTCTACACCAACAAGTCTTGCTCCTTTGGGTAAATTTTTAAAGAAATCCTCAAAATCTTCATAATGAAAATAAGGCATAGATTTCACAGCATTATGAGTATCAGAAGCTTGTTTGGCATATCTATTTCCAATAGTAAAAATAAAACTTGCTCCCAAATTTTGAGCAGATCGCCACAAAACACCAAGGTTCTCAGGAGTTTTTCCGTTTTGAATTCCTATACCAAAAAATTCATTTGTGAAATTATCATTCATAATGCAAGAATACAAATTGTTTTCAATATAAAATTGTCAATAGTTACTCCACTATAATTTTCTTAACGACAGATTTAGAATCTGAAGTTATTTTAGCAAAATAAATTCCGCTTGACCAATTGGTTTGAATTTGATTGTTAACAACAAATTTAGATTCATATATTTTTGAACCCAAACTATTATAAATTTCAACAGAATACTCAGAATCTATACCTGAAATAGTAATTTCTCCTTTACTCGGATTTGGATAAATCACTACTTTGCTTTCTTCAAAATTTGTATTTGAAAGTGTTGAAAACCATTGTTGTCCGGCATTTGCACCCCAAATATAATCAGCCAAATTTGGATAATCAATAAACGGATTTCTATTAACTTGCCAAGTATAAATATAATTATTGCGATTCATTTCAAAATCATCTCTTGGATCTGAATTATTCCATTGAAGCAAGGAAGCTAAATCTCCAATTTGCCCAGTAGTATCAGCTGGATTTCCATTTACTAAACTCAGCGCATTATAACGAACTGCCATATAAAATAAAGAACGAGCAACATCTCCTTTCCAACTACCAAGATTTCCTGTAGGTCCATTATAATCTGAACCATAATCTCTGTTACTTCTTAAACTATTTTCTGGACCATCTTCTGCTCTTATATGATGTGCATCTGCATGACCCGCTAAAATATCGTCTGCGTTTGTTGGTAACCAAATATTAATTCCGTCAGCAAAACTTAAAGTCCCATCTTGAAATCCTCCACGAGATTGAGGAAAAATATGTTCTCTATTCCATTTTCCTAGATTACTATTAGAATCCTGAAAATCTAATTTTGAACGAGGCTGTTCTACATACATTAACCAAACTTGATTACTATTAGCCGGATTTTGATCAGCTACTTTCAAAATAGTTTCAATATCACCATAATTGTGAGCATGAACTACCGATGGATTTGCAATAATATCTTGAATAGCTTGTTTTAAAGCAGCACCAGAAAGTCCTTCTAATGAAGAATAATAACCATTTGGAGCTGTACTTGAAACGTTGCCAAAAGTTGGATTTAAAGGAGTACCAAAAGGTGATACAATAAAATTAATATCATTAACCCTAACTATTAAATCATTATTGTTTAGATAATAATCAATGGGAAGTGTATTTAAAACTATTTTCAATTCTTCATCACCTTCATTCAAAGAATCATCGAGTAATTGAATTGTAGCCAATCCAGTTGAAGAACCTACAGGAATAGTTACACTAGTTAAACCAGAAAAATCACTTGTATTAAAACTACCATTATTTAATGAAAAAGAAATTACAAGTGGTTGTGAAGTAACAGGTGCAGATGTAGAAAAATTTATAGTTAGTGTTTGCCCTTCAGATAAAATAGATTGGCTAGTCGAAGTGGTTACATAATTAAAGATTATTCCACTACCATCATTATTTACTCCAGGAGTTGGTGGTTTAACTTCATAAGTTCCATCATTTTTTCTTTGAATAGAGTTTGAAGTTGAACCAAGTGGTTGATTATCAATAGAGCAAATAGTAATTCCAAATAGATTCATTAATGTAGTTGGAAAAGTTGTTGATGTAGAATATGCAGCAGCACTAATCAAATTTAAATTACTTGCAGGAGTGTCTAAAGGATAATCTGTATCATTTCCAGTAAAAATAGCAATTACATCAGGACCATTCTGAATTGTATTTAAGGGAAAATAAGGTGTTCTCGGTGATGGTGAAACTTGAGAGTTTCCAAAATGAATAATTCCATTAACGTCAGTAGTGTATCCATCTAAATCTAGAGAATAATAACTTAAAGTTCCTGCTCCAGTTTGTCCATTAAAAAAAACCATGACATATCCATTTAAAGAAAAATTTGGCGAACTTGATTTCAACTCAACGAATTCCTTATTGTCAGAACCAGGATTATCAGCATCTATTTCGTTTATAACAACCTGAGAATAAGTTGAAAAAATAGAACACAAGAATATGAATAAGTAGATTTTTTTTATCATTTTAAATAAAATTACCAACAAATTTACAATTTTATTAGTGAAATGATGCTAAATCCTTTGCAAAAAATAACAAAACAAAAGAATTCTAAAACATATCATAAAAAGGATATAATTTGTTTTATTTTAAATACTTTTGCGAAAATTTAAATTAAATAAAAATAATGAAAAAAATAGTTTTTTTAATTGCTTTATCCCTTTCCATTTTAAGTTGCAGTAAAGTAAAAAAAGGAGAATTTTTAATCTCTGGTGAAGCAAAAGGATTACCAAATGGTAAAATGATTTTTCTTAAAACACAAAATGATGTAGGACTTGTATTAAATGTAGATTCTGCAAAAGTACAAGACGGAAAATTTGAATTAAAAGGTAAAGTTAAAGAACCTAGCATGTTTGCTTTGTATATTAAAGACATTCAACAACCTGTTCCATTTATTATGGAAAGTGGAGAAATTGTAGTTAAGATTGATAAAGACAGTATCTGGAAGTCAAAAATTAGTGGAACAGATAGCAATGATTATTTTCAAGAATTTAATGATAAATCAAATGCTATCCAAAAAAGAATGGTAGATTACCAAAATAAAAACATTCAAAAGTTGATGGAGGCTCAACAAAAGAAAGATAATCTGGCTATTGAAAGTTTAAAAAGTGGATATGTAAAAATTCAAAAAGAAATGGATGATTACATGAACCAATATCCTGATGAGAATCCAAATTCTTATATTTCATTATTGCTTGTTGAGCGTCTATTTAATTCACAAGATTTTAAATATGAAAAAGTTAAAAAAACTTTTGAAAATTTAAATGAAGAATTTAGAAATACTAAAAAAGGGAAAGCGATATCTGAAAAGTTAAAAACTATTGAGAAAAACATGAAAAATCCTGCAGTAGCAGAAAAACTTAATTCTTTAAAGTTAGCTCCAGATTTTTCTGCTAAAAGTCCAAATGGTTCAACAATTTCTCTTAAAGAGTCAATGGGTAAAGTAACTATTATTGATTTTTGGGCTTCATGGTGTGGTCCATGTAGAAAAGAAAATCCAAATGTAGTAGCGCTTTATAATGAATTTCATTCAAAAGGATTAAATATAATTGGAGTTTCCCTTGATGATGATGCTACAAAATGGAAAGATGCAATTGCTAAAGATAAACTTACTTGGAATCAAGTATCAAATTTGAAAGGTTTTGAAGATCCAATAGCAATTCAATATGACATTCAGCAAATTCCAACAACATTTGTTTTAGATTCTAAAGGAAATATTGTGGCAAAAGATTTAAGAGGAGATGAATTAAAAGCAAAAGTTCAGGAACTTTTAGGTCAATAAATAATAAAAGTCTTTAAAAATAAAAAAAATCTCCAATTGGAGATTTTTTTATTTTATTCATTACCAAAAGATTAAAAAATAAGATGAAATTAAATAAAAAATATATTTGGAAAATTTAAAAGTGTTCCTATATTTGCAACCTCGTTAAGCGAATGGGGAGATACTCAAGCGGCCAACGAGGGCAGACTGTAAATCTGCTGACTACGTCTTCGTAGGTTCGAATCCTACTCTCCCCACAAAATTTAAAATCTCAAGAAATTTCTTGAGATTTTTTTTATTTATACCTACATAATTTAATTACATTCAACTTTCAATAAATTTAAATTCATTATTTTCGTTGCAAAATTTATTACATAAATTATGTTTAAAAATTCTACAAAATATATTTGTCTATTTCTTTTTACAATTTTGTCTTTTTTAAAACCAGAGGAAAGTTTCTCTCAATGTTTTGAAATTGAAAGTATATTGGTTGACGCATGCTCTCCTAATAATCCAACAAATGAAGAAGGATTTAATGAAATGGTACGTTTTAAAGTTGGTGCCGCTAATATAAATGTAAGTAACTTAAATGTAACTTGGCCAAATAATCCTTGGTTAGGAGTTGTTCAAAACGCAACTACTAATTCAAAAGTAGCTGCTTTAAATGCTAGCATTTTTGCTGCAGGAAATTGTGGACAAATATTAGAACCTACAGGTGGTGTTTTGCCTGCGAATGCAACTGTAATATTAGTTACAAGCTATAATGTAAATACTGCTTTCAATTCTTTTGGTTCATTAACAACCACAATCTACATGATTTTTCAAGATAATGCTGCCAATATTGGTGGGCATTTTGCGAATTATAATGTTATTCCCGGAACTAGAACACTTACAATGTCATTTGGAGCTTGCACAGACTCTGTAACTTATGAACGTAGTTTATTAATTAATTCATTAGGAAACTATGGTGGAACAACAGCAGATAATGATGGTGCCACTGTAAACTTTACTACTACAGGAACACCTAGTTATGCTAATACTGGTTGTATCGCTCCAATTCCTCCATTTTTTACTAATGCTGGCAATGCAATTACTGCATGTAAAGGTTCTACGATAAATCTGAATGGAATAGCACAAGGTCATCAAAGTGTGTTGTGGACAGCACCTGTTGGGTCATTTTCAAATACATCTAACTTAGTAACTAATTATACAATACCTGCTAATGCTACTGGGACTAGTGTAACATTAACATTAACAGGAACTAATATTTGTAATCTTACGACAAACTCAACAGTAACTATAAATTTTACAGTTGTAAATCCTCCAACTGTAACTAGCCCTGTAAATTATTGTCAGAATGCAAGTGCTGTTCCATTAATTGCTAATGCTTCAGCAGGCGGAACATTAAATTGGTATGGAACAAATGCTACAGGAGGAACAGCATCATCTTCAGCACCTACTCCATCTACTACAACACTTGGAACTACAACTTACTATGTTAGCCAAACCATTGCTGGTTGCGAAAGTGATAGAACTCCAATAACTGTAACTATTGCAAATACTGGTCCTTCATTAAATTTATTCTGTGATTTTGCGAGTCCAAATACAACAACTACCTCATTAAATTTTGATTTTAGTAATGTTGGTCAAACAAATTTCACTTATACCTACTCTATAGCTGGAGGTCCACCAGTAACAGGCACATGGGTATCTCCTTCAAATTATACAGTAACTGGATTAAGTCCTGGTACATCTGTAACTTTTACATTAACTGCTAATGGAGTTTCTTGTGTCTCACCAATGACAACAACATGTAATACGGCTTGTCCTTCAATTACTGCACCTAATTTTGCTGTAATTGCACCAATTTGTACAGGTGGAACAGTACCAACATTATCAACAACATCCCCAAATGGAATTAGTGGAACATGGAGTCCAGCAACAATAAGTAATACTGCTAGTGGCAACTATACTTTTACTCCAAATTCTATACTATTTCCTTGTGCTTCTAATCAAGTTTTGAATGTGAGTGTAGTAAATCCTATCACACCTACATTTAATGCTATAACACCTATTTGTTTTGGAACAGCTGCTTCTACACTGCCTACAACATCTACAAATGGAATTACAGGAACTTGGTCTCCTTCAGTTAGCAATACAACTACCACTACATATACTTTTACGCCTAATGTAGGTCAATGTGCAACAACTACAACATTAACAATAACAGTTAATCCATTAATTGTTCCAACATTTAATGCTATTTCTCCTGTTTGCTCGGGTGCAACAATCACTGCACTTCCAACCACTTCAACAAACGGAATCACTGGTACATGGTCACCAACATTGAATAATTTAGCAACAACAACTTACACTTTTACTCCAATTAATAGTCAATGCGCAACATCAACAACATTAACTATTAATGTTACTCCAAACATAACACCTACATTTAATCCAGTGAGTCCGATTTGTTCTGGTCAAACATTAAGCGCATTACCTACTACATCAATAAATGGAATAACTGGAACTTGGTCACCTGCATTAAACAATACTAATACAACTGTATACACTTTTACCCCAAACACTGGTCAATGTGCCACGACAACTACATTGACAATAACAGTCAATCAAAATGTTACACCTTCTTTTACATCTGTTCCTCAGATTTGTAATGGAGATGTTTTAGCTCCACTTCCAACTACTTCTACAAATGGAATAACTGGAACATGGTCACCTATATTAAATAATACTAACACAACAACTTACACTTTTACTCCTAGCACCGGCCAATGTGCTACCACAACAACATTGACAATAACAGTCAATCCAAAAGTAACTCCAACTTTCAATCAAATTACTCCTGTTTGCAGCGGAAATACAATTTCTCCATTACCTACTACGTCTATAAATGGAATAACTGGTACTTGGTCTCCAGCATTAAATAATATTGTAACTACAACCTATACTTTTACACCTAACAATAGTCAATGTGCGAATCCAACCACCATGACCATCACTATTATTACAACTGCAACAACTCCAACATTCAATATTAATACAACAGCTTGCTCTGGAGCCACAATAAATCCTCTTCCATTAGTTTCACAAAATGGAATATCAGGTACTTGGTCACCGACTATCAATAATACAACTACAACAACTTATACTTTTACTCCTAATCCAGGACAATGTGCGAGCCCAACTACAACTCAAATTTCAATTATTGGAAGTCCTATCATCACCACACCAAGTAACTATGTTGTTTGTGATGATAACAATGATGGAGAGAGTTGTTTATTTGATTTAACGACTAAGAATTCACAGATATCGACACAAGTAGGTATTTCGATT
>NZ_BAABCS010000027.1:0-5195 GCF_039539165.1 Flavobacterium chungnamense | reverse complement strand
TTGTAAGTTACTGATTAAACCAAGAACTAAAGCTCTATTATTTCTAATTACTTCTATTGGATTAATAAGGCTATTTCCACTTATTTCAAATTTATAACTTGTTGCACCCAAAACTGTATCTGCATATATAAAACTAGAACCATTAAATGTGTTTCCACAATGTGTACTGATTAATTTTGTTGGCTTAATTACAGATGTAGTAAAGGTACATATTGGTCCCCAATCTGAGAACTCTCCATTTGCTCCAAATTTAATAGCCACTCTTACGTTGTATGTTTGATTGAATTGAAGGCCATTGACTTGGTTTAAGCTTAATGCAGGTGATGTATTAGTAACAAGAATAGGAGCTGTTAAGTTACCCCCTGAGATTTCAAATCGGTAATTCGTTACCCCTGCAGTTAAATTGGTTCTTAGAATATCATCAAGTGCTACATTTTTATTACAATCAGCACTTGTTAAACTTGGTAGAGGACCAAGTACCGTTTGAATAGTACATGATTGACCATATATTCCAAAATTGCTATTTCCATTTAATTTAACAGCTATTCTAACGCTATAGGTTTGATTAAATGAAAATCCAGGTATTTGATTAACACTGAAAAATCTATTGCTTCTAGTTAGTTCTACTGGAACAGAAAGATTTCCACCACTAATTTCAAATTTATATTCATTTGCATTGTTTACATTGATTGCCTGAATTATATCTGTATTATTTACTTGTCTGCCACAATCTGCATCTCTTAAGTTTGTGTACTCATTACAACCAATTGTTAAATAAAGTGTTTTTGTTGAGTTACAAGGTGTGGTAAAAGTTACGCTAACGTTGTTCGTAGATATTTTTAAAGGATGAGCAACAGATACAGTAATATTATTTGTGTTCTGTCCTGTTGAAATTGTCAAACCATCAGGTACACTCCATACAAAGTTAGTTCCAATTGTTTCAGGAACGAAGTAATTCGCACTAGTATACGAACATAAGTTCACAGGTCCTGTAATTGAACCTAGTATTGATGAAATATTTGCGGTTTTTGATTGTCCATTCCCACAACTATTTACTGCATAAACTGATAAAATACCCGAATCAAATTGAGCAATATTATAACTTACCGTTATGCTGTTTGTTCCTTGTCCAGAAGTAATAGTAGCTCCTGATGGTACAGACCATACATAGTTTGTAACCCCTTGAATAGCTGAAACACTATAAGTATAAGTAGTTGAAAAGGCTGAATTTAATAACGTACCTGAGGAAGAGATAGTAGAAACAGAAGGTCCACACACTACACGATTACCTGTAATATCGCTTAAAGCAGGAGTTGTAGCGACATTTAATGATCTCATTAAACTTAATCCACATGCCGATTGTACTTGAACACTTACAATACCTTGTATATTTCCACTATAATTAACAGTTATTGAGTTACTGTTACTGTTTCCAACGATTGACATGCCTTGTGGAACTCTCCAAATGTAAGTTACACCGTTTTGCATATCAACGCTATAAGTAGCTTGAGATGAACCACATAAAGTTGAAGGCCCTTGAATACTTGAAGGCAGTTGAACACTAAAAATTGGAAGAGTTGATCTTAACGTTTCATTTGAAGTACTACAAGATGCAGAAATGCTTCCTGGAATAAATGAACTTCCTATGTTAATTGTCAATTGATTTGTACCCTGTCCCGAAACAATGGTACAACCTGAAGGTACTGACCAATCATAAACTCCATTTTGTATAAAAGGTACAGTATAGGTTTCTGTATTATCAATACAAACATTACTATTTCCAGTTATTGTGAAAACTACACCACTCAAAGAACTTTGCGGCCTTGTAATAAATCTACTAGCAAAATTAGATTCACTACAATTATTAACAGCTTTTACTTTCATAAGACCACTAACAAAGCTCGGAGATAATGTAACAGTTATAGATGTAGCAGTTTGAGAAGAAATTGTCATCCCTGCTGGTAAATCCCAAACATAACTAGTTGCTCCTGGTACAGCAGGTACTGAATATGTCGCTTGGGTTGTTGTAGAACTTAAGATAGCATTACCAGAAATCGCGGCAATACCACCAATAGGCACAACATTATCTGCTCTATATAAAGCTACTACACCTGTACTAGGTAAAGTAAGGCCAAACTGATTTTGTGAAGTAATTCTATATAATATTCCTCCTGTTGCTTTATTACTCAAGAATGTGCTCACAGAGGGTGCACTACTGTATAAAAGAGCTCTCGCACTTTGTAGAATATCAATATTAGCCGCACTTCTTGTAAAATAGATTTTACCACCAGAAACAGTATTATTGCAAGCTGCATTAGCTGAACGACCGAAATCAGCATATATATTTATTGCTCCACCACCCCAATAAGTGGTTTTGATTGTTCTATCAATTATAACATCTCCTCCATTGGTAGTTTTTAAATCTATATAACTCGTTGTGTTGATACCAATATTACCCGATGTATTGCTATTTGTTATCAATAAATCAGTTTGTGTTCTTAAAACAATACTGCCAGATAGAGGAATTGAAGCAGAACCAGCAGTTAAACTATATATAGAATTGTAAATATTAGTAAAACTATAACTACCAGTACCATTTAATTGTAGATGATTAAAATCGATTGCATTTGCTGCATCTAGAGAATTTCGATGAGAAACTGTTCCACTATTGAATAGTATTAATTTGTCACCCCAAATAGATTTATTAAGGTACACATCACCTGCATATATTTTTAATTCATCAAAGTAATTAAAGGCATGGTTGATAGTTGCTCCTCCAATAGATATATTTCCTGTGTTACCTGGTTTACCAATTTGAACAAAAGTAGGATATCCAAAAGCTAGCTTACTAAATTCATGATAGGTACCAGGCACAGATGGGTTTACCAAAAATCTGTTAGTATAAGGCATGATGTAAATCTCACCATTGGTATTAATTTGAGTGAAATTTTCTCTAACAGTTCCTCCATCAAATTGAAATTTATCAGAAATTAAATTTACTCTTCCATTTCCATAAAAATCATCCGGTGAGTTAGTTGTTTGGCCTATATAAGCCATGTTTAAATAAGTACCTGAAAAATTGGCACTACTACTACTAGTTCGGTCGGTTATTGTAATGGTTGCTTGACCTTTTGAATTTATATAAGGTCTTTGACTAGTTAGTGTTCCACCAGAAATTGCTATACCTCTTGAGTTTGCTGCTGCGTTACTTCCTGTACCTAAAATATTTAGGGCACCATCATAAGATTCAATTACAGAATAACCTTCTATAACAACTCCCCAAGGGTTAGATCCTGCAAAATTGGTACAAACACCATCTATGTTGATAATTCCACTTCCTTGAGTTAATATACTAGAGTTAGTAACCATTAATCCTCTACCACTAACAGCTCCCAAAGAATTGCTGATAGACCCTCTAACTGTTACATTACCTCCTGTATTATTCGTCCCTTTTGCATTTAAGCTAGCATGAAAAATTGATACACCTCCATAGGGTTTTGCACTCCAAGGTAAAAAACCAACAGCTGCTTTGGCATAACCTGTAGTAACATCTTGACCCCCAGACAAAGTAATGTTTCCTCCATTAGAAATTATTTCTTCTCCTCCATTTGCACTGCTCGTTCCAACAACAATTGCACCTTGTCCATTATCATCACTATCTGACCAATATGTGATATTACCAACATTTGTGCTAACTTTAGCTCCCGAGTTTTGAAGTATGTTTCCAGCTGCTTTAAAAGTTAGTGCATTTGCACTACTAGAAGTAATAGAAGCACTAATAGTAATAGAAGCATTATTAGTTTCTACACTTAAATTTCCTTGCGATAATTTTGTTGCTATATCTGATGCATTTATACTTACATCATACAGGGTGTTTGGGGAAATTACTCCATTGGAATAACTCCAGCCCGAACCTTCAGCAGCACCTCCTGATGATACAATATTTATGTTTTGTACTGGTGTTACAATTGAATTTACATAAATACCAACTCTCTGCCATGCTGACCAGTAAGTAGATGGAGTTCCGTCATAAGAAGTGTTAGGAAGGTTACCTGAAGCTACTCCTGAAGTTACCGCTATAGTTCTACCTAAAGGCTGACCATTCCATACTAAAGAGCCAACTGCAGCATAAAAGTAAATTCTAAAACTAACCGTAGTACCTATAAAATCAGGTAGAGAATTTAAATTTCTAGATGTTAGATTGTATGCATTTGCAGTACTAAATTCACCCAAACTTGTTGCGTAATTATCAACACTCCATCTTAATTGAGCTTTACCATCGGTATGGTAAAAACCATAAATTACAAATCTGTCAAAGTCTATTTTTTTGATAGAACTTAAGTTGATTGTGTATTCAAGATATGGCGCTGTTGCTACATTTAAAGTAGTTGCAGCATTTAAGGTTCTGTAGAAATGCCTGTTATCACAATCTGTTTGAAGACCTGAATAATTTTCAGTTCCTGTTAACCCTTGGTTGGGTAGTTGATAGTTTGAAGAAATCGGGTATGTGGTATTGCAAGTTTGTTGAAGGACCCCACCCCATCGTGATAAAAGAGTTTGTGCCTCAACATTACTTGAACACGTTAAAATTAAAAATAAAAGCAAAATAGGTATAATTTGCTTTTCAAGAAAAGATAAAATGTGTTTCATAAATAGTGAATTTAAATATTTTGACAAATTTACCTCAAGTTATTAAACTTTTAGTATAGAAAAAATATAGAAATTTTATTTTTTTAAATTATATAAAGCACATATTATCAGTGTTTTAATTTGTTTAGTATGTAGATTTATTTTGTTTTTTGATAAATCTAACATCTATAATCGTTTATTTTAAAATACAAATAATTAATTCAGAAAAACTTCACAAAAAAACCTCCTCAATTTCTTGAGGAGGTTTTAAAAAATTTAACTAATTATAAAACTATCTTTTAATAACACGTAGTGTTTTAGTGTTGGACTCTTGAGATACAATGACATTGTAAACTCCAGATGGATATTGGTTTCCTAATTCGAAGTTTTGAATATCAGAAGCATTTATCATTTTGTCTTCTACTAGTTTTCCAATCATGTCATAAACTCTAACATGAATATTTGCCTCACTATTAGTTTTTACATCCAACTTGAAGTTGGCTGCAAATGGATTTGGATATGCTAAAGCCTCAAATACATTTACTACTTCTAATTGAACATCGGAT
>NZ_BAABCS010000025.1:0-871 GCF_039539165.1 Flavobacterium chungnamense | reverse complement strand
GTGTAATTATAACCCCATTTTCGTTTAATAGTTCCGAAGATATGTTCATTGATTTCCTGCCGTTTGCGGTAGAGTTGTGGATTCTCTTTATAGCGTTGGTGGTTTTCTTCTACTGCATCGGCATATTGGCTTCGGTCTATTTCTCTTCCTCCTTTTCTACTAGTACATAAATCTTTTACAGGACAGGTTTTACAAGCAGGAGTTCGGTATTTTTGAAATTGATAGCCGCTTTCTTCGGTGCGACCTGTTTTTTTATGCCAACGACCTGTTGTGGCTAGCGTCTGACCTTGTGGGCAAGTGTAGGTATTTTGCTCTTTATTGTAAATAAAATTGGTTACAAAATATTCGGGTTGGGTGCCGTTTTCGTTGCTTTTACCTTGATCGGGAACCGCTACTATGGTGGTAATGTTGTTGTTTTTACAAGTGGCTAGTTCTCGACCGTTGTGATAGCCTTTGTCAACTAAAACGGTAAAGGTTTCTACCTCTAGGTTTTCTTTTGCTTCTATGGCAATGGCTGAAAGAGCGTTTTTGTCATTGCGATTAATGGTGTGCGTGGCAACTACCAAATTATGTTTGATATCCACAGCAGCTTGTATGTTATAAGAAACTTCTACTACTTGACCTTGAACCAAAAGCGCTCTGGAATCAGAATCTGTGGTGCTTATTTGTGGTTCTCCGCTCTCTTTTAATTCTTCTTCAAGGAGTTCGTATTTGATTTTATTTTGCTTTAAACGTTCGATTTTTTGTTGGATATTTTTTAGCACAATCGGATTTTCTTGAATATCGTTTTGCTCCAATTGATTTAAATATTCTTGCGACTTGGCATCAATATAATCTTTATGTTTATCGATTTTCTTTTGGTTATAATTAG
>NZ_BAABCS010000024.1:0-817 GCF_039539165.1 Flavobacterium chungnamense | reverse complement strand
GGTAATGTGGTCAAAAATAGTTGGTGATTTTTCATTTTAGATTAATTATCTTGTCCATATCAAACTGAAGAGGAAATTGGCTCTGCTGAGGAGCAACCAATCAGCAATAAGTTTGATGATTATACAATAATTAAAAGGATAGTTTTAGCTATCCTTTTTTAATTATTGGAAATCCGATATGGCTAAAAAAACCTATTTATAGATTTCGTTTTTATAGTATAAATACCATTTTAAAAAATTCTTTCTATTGTTCAAACTTAATCCTCTGTGAATATTTAAGTTACCTTTTAGATGACCAAAAAATGATTCTAATGCATTGGTTGAATTGGGTATTTTATCATCTTTTAAATATTGGAACATATTTGGTAATGCTTTTTTGATTACCATAAATGATCTTCTAACCATTTTATGCGTATACCAATACCTTCCTGTTTCAATATTATATGATTTTTTATTTATGAAATCTCTATATTCCTCTTCCCATTGGATGAGTTCTATTAACCACAATTGTCGTTTATACTCACAGTCAATGGTGTGAATTTTCATTGCTATTTGTTTTAACTCAAAGCCAGATTTGTGTTTTGGATGTTGTGTTAGCCATATTTTACACATTCTAGAAATATGTACTAAACATCTTTGAAAAGGTACTTTAGGACACACTTTTTTAATTGCTTTGATGGATGATTTATCGCCATCAGAAGTGATGCTTTTAATTTTTATTCCAAGATTTAATAAGTTTTGTAAATCTTCAGCAATTTCTTCAAAATGCTCTCCATCAGTCATTCTATATAGTTGAGTTAATTTTAAATGATAATTT
>NZ_BAABCS010000023.1:0-546 GCF_039539165.1 Flavobacterium chungnamense | reverse complement strand
GGTTGCTCCTGGTCCCGTATAGAAATTTAAAGTATAACTAGTTATTGGTAATGGATTTCCTGCTAGAAGTTCTGAGGCATATCCGTTTAAATTAAACAAGGTAAACCCATCCGTATCATCATCACATTCTTGAAAACTTAACCCAGGAACAATAATTGGCACTGGATTGACTATTATTGGTTGCTCTACAAGGACATAACAATTTTGCCCATTTGTTCCTGTAAAGACATTACTCTCTACTCTAATCCATACATTGTCATCTACATTGGCGTTTGTTGGACTTGTTATTTCATTAGTTGGTGGTATTGCAATAGCATCAGTATAACTCGGATAATAATGCAATGTTACATTTGGATCTCCGTTGGCAATGTAGGCAGCGTTAGTGGTTAAATCAAAGATTTCACTACCATCATTTGGACCAACACTATCACAAGCCTCAAGTTCTAAACCAGTCATGTTGGTATTTGGTGTAGGAACTGGCAATACCTGAACTGTAAGGGTTCTATAACTCTTACATCCTGTTGTTGTATTAGTAACTACAATAAA
>NZ_BAABCS010000022.1:0-519 GCF_039539165.1 Flavobacterium chungnamense | reverse complement strand
GTAGACGGCGGTATTACAATTTGCGAGACATCAACAACAGCAATTACTTTATCTACCTTAATTACAGGTGAGCAAATAGGTGGAACTTGGACAAGAACAGGTGGAACTGGAGGAGCTTTTAATGCAGCAGCAGGAACATTTACTCCTGCCGTTGGAGCTACAACGAGTACCTTTGAATATACATTATTAGGCACTGCACCTTGTATTAATGATACTAGTGTGGCTACTGTAACTATCAACCCACAACCAATTGCAGGTACAGATGGAGCTACCACAGTTTGTGAGACATCGGCAGTAGCCGTTAATTTATCTACCTTAATTACAGGTGAGCAAATAGGTGGAACTTGGACAAGAACAGGTGGAACAGGAGGAGTTTTTAGTGCAACAGCAGGAACTTTCACCCCAGCAGTTGGTTCAACAACAAGTACTTTCCTTTATACATTAACAGGTACAGCACCTTGTATTGATGATACAAGTATCGCTACAGTAAACATCAACGCACAACCAGTTGCTGGAGCA